>JANOJW010000457.1:0-2499 GCA_031418955.1 Hyphomicrobiales bacterium
CGACACGGTTCATGGCGACGATGTCGAGCCGCGCAATCACCAAATCGAGGCTCTGATCGCAGCCGGCCGCTATCCTTCCTGCGCGACCGTTCCGGTCGCTGCGCGCGGCTTCGCAGCCTTCGAGCGGGGCGATTACGCAGCGGCCATCACCGCGCTAGAATCGATGGTCGACGAGCGGATGCGCATGGCCGGCAGCCGGGCGCAGCTCGACCTTGTAGAGTTCACGCTGCTGAAGGCGTATCTGGTGTCAGGTCGGAACGAGGACGCACGCCGGCTGATATCGAAACGACGGCCTGGGCCGACTGGAATTCCGGTTGCAGGCATCGAGGCGCTGCTTTCCGCCTGACCTCTTCCCCACCCGCGAGTGCATGCGCCGGCATTCAATGCGGGATAATGTTGGTTGCGACGTTGGCGCTGCGTGCAATGATATCGGCCAGTCGCTCCGCGTCTTCCGCAACCATCAAAACTCGATCCGGGATCCGGGGTGGTGAGATTGAACGTCGAGGCATCACAACGACCTTGCAGGGACCAACAGGAGGAACCGCGCAATGCCGAAGGGATATTTTATTATCGAGATGGAGATCACCAACATGGCCGGATACGAGGAATATCGTCGACAAGTGCCGGCGACGATCGCAGCCTATGGTGGGCGCATCGTTGTCCGAGGCGGTGAGGCAAAGCTGCTTGAGGGCAGTGGCGGTCCGGGGCGCATGGTGGTGCTGGAGTTCGAAAGTCCCGAGAAAGCACTGGCGTGGTACAATTCGCCCGAGTACCAGGCGATCCTGCCGCATCGGCTGAAAAACTCCACAGCGCGGGCAATCATCGTCGCGGGCCACGACGGCTAAAATGGCGGGGTCACGCGTGGTCGTGGCAGATCGCCTCTGCCGCCTGAAGCCGCATCGTAACCGGCCCTTCGGTGATGACGGGCGCCGGGGCGTTGAATCCAGATGCGTTCTTCCCGATCCACTCGCGGGCAACGGTGACGCTTTGATCGGCGCCCGCCCTTCTGTGGCAGCCGGCCCAGCTCTACTTGCCGCGGAACTTCGGAGCACGTTTGGCGACGAAGGCGCTGATGCCTTCCCAGGCGTCGTCGGTGCGCACGACCGCGGCCAACGTCTGCGCCTCCTCCTCCATCTGCGTCTCGGGCGAGGCCGTGCGCGCGCGCATCATCAGCCGCTTGATGCCGGCGTAAGCCTCGGTCGGCCCTTGTGCCAATCGCGTGGCGATCGCCTCGGCCTCGCGCAGCACGGCATCGGCCGGAACGACGATGTCGACGAGGCCGGCCGCCTCAGCGGCGCGCGCATCGAGGACCTCGGCCAGCATGATGAAACGCTTGGCGCGCTGATGCCCCATGCGCTGAACCAGCGACACGGTCGAGCCGGTGTCCGGGCTGAAGCCGAGGGCAGCGAAGCCCGATGCAAGCTTCACGCCTTCGCCGGCGACGACGATATCGGATGCGGCGACGAACGACACGCTGCCGCCGCCGACGTTGCCGGTCAGTGCTGTCACCACGGGCGCCCGCATGCGTATGAGCCGTGTGATCGCGGAATGCAGGTCGACGGTCCATGCCTTGACGATGCTCGGCAGCTGCGCACGGCTCGTTGCGAACGCCTTGATATCGCCGCCGACGCTGAAAACGCGGCCGTTGGCCGTGATCAGGACGGCGCGCACGTCGTCGCGCTCGCTCATGTCGTTCGCGATGTCCTTCATCGCGCACGCGAACGCGCCGTCGATCGGGTTGCCGCGATCAGGCACGTCGAGGGTGAGGCGTGCGAGCCCATCGACGACCGCGTAGCGAACTGCGGTCTGGGTGGGGACGGTCATGGCGGGGCTCCTTGCTGCTGGCGTCGCGGTCACTGCTGGCTGTACGTTCGACAACGTCTCTGAACATTTTAACGCGCCCGCTCAATGGCCGTGCCACTTCGGGCAAGGTGATGCAGCCCATCGGTCGGCGCCGACGCCTCGGGAAAGAGGCGACGCGCGAAATGGAACGGGCGCGCGAGACGCGCGCCGATATAACCTCCCATTGCACCGGTGCCCATGACCGCAATCTTCATGACTCAGTCCTTTTCGACCGCCCTTCCCCAGGTCGCCCTGGGACGGGCTGACCTTAACCGACATTCCCCAAACCCACTTACTTTGTCACATCGTCCGCGAACACGCTTCCATACCTTGATCGCAGTGCAAGCTTGTTGAGCTTGCCGGTCGCCGTGTGCGGAAGTTCCTCGACCACCAAAACTCGATCCGGGATCCACCACTTCGCCACTGCTCCCTCATAGAGCGCCAGCACGGATGCCGTATCGATTGTCCGCCCCGGTTTCGGCACGACCAGCACGAGAGGCCGCTCGACCCAGCGAGGATGAGGCACTGCGATCGCCGCGGCCTCCTGCACGTCTGGATGCGCAACCGCAATGTTCTCAAGTGCGATCGAGCTTATCCACTCGCCTCCCGACTTGATCACATCCTTTGTTCGATCAACCAGTTCGACAAAACCGTTGG
>JANOJW010000458.1:0-7957 GCA_031418955.1 Hyphomicrobiales bacterium
ACGCCGCGGGCTTCGGACTGACGCTCGGCCTGCACAGCCGCATCGCCGGCGTCGCCGACAACGTCGCCGAGCCAGCCCGCGGCGGCAATATCTACGTCAAACGCAACCCGATCGGCGCCGTCGTCGGCGTGCAGCCGTTCGGCGGCGAGGGCCTTTCCGGCACCGGCCCGAAGGCCGGGGGTCCGAACTACCTCGCGCGCTTTGCGACCGAGCGCGTCCGCTCGACCGATATCACGGCCACTGGCGGCAATGTGCAGCTACTCGGCCTCGGCAAGACGGGGGCATAGCGGTCGGCCCCAGACGTTGCGCTCTCCGAAGGCGGCCAGTCCGGCAGGCCGCCAGCTTGCGCCGGCGCGGACGACGCCCCGTTCGACGGGTTGCGAGCTTCACTTGACCTGTCGGGCATCGGCCCGGTCTACTCCGCCTGTCTGCGTCTGCGGACCGAGCCGGTTCATCCCCGACTGCCGCCACGGCGCGCCGCAACCCAAGACCTCACCTATATTTTGCAAAGCTCGAAAGGACCTCCCATGAACAGGCTCGATGGAAAGATTGCACTCGTCTCGGGCGCGGCGCGCGGCATCGGGGCTGAGACGGCTCGGCTGATGGCGCAGGCCGGCGCCAAGGTCGTGGTCGGCGACATCCTCGAAGACCGCGCGCGCGAAACCGTAGCGGCGATCGGCGCGGAGGGCGGCACGGCGATCTACGCCAAGCTCGACGTGACCACCGAAGCCGGCTGGCAGGCGGCGGTTTCGGCGGCAACCAAGCAGTTCGGCGGCCTCGACATCCTGGTCAACAACGCCGGCATGTTCCTCGGCAAGGACTTCATGGAGGCGACCCTCGACGAGTGGCACCGGCTGGTTGCGATCAACATGACCGGCGTCTATCTCGGCACCAAGGTGTGCGCGCCGGCGCTGGCCGAGCGCGGCAAGGCGTCAAAGCACGGCTCCGCGATCGTCAATCTGGCCTCGGTCGCCGGCATCGTCGGCTCCCAGCTCGACCCGCTGTATTCGATGACCAAGGGCGGCGTGACACTGTTCACCAAGTCGACGGCGCTGGCGTTCGGGCGCAAAGGGCTCAAAATTCGCGTCAACTCGATCCACCCTGGCGTCATCGAGACGGACATGGGCGCGCAGACCTTCGCCAGCCGCGCCAAAATGCTCGGCACCAACGACGTCGAAGGCGCGCGCAAAACGGCGCTGACCCAGCACCCGATCGGCCGCCTCGGCGTGCCCGACGACATCGCGCGCGGCATCGTGTTCCTGGCCTCGGACGACGCGGGCTTCATGACCGGTTCCGGCATGGTGGTCGACGGCGGCCTCACGGCGCAGTAGAGAGTGGTGCCCCTCCAAAAGGCAGGATGCTGCGTGACGATGGACACCCACATCACCCCGAAGCGCGAGCCGACAGCCGCGCCGCTGTTCGCCTTCGACAACAGCTACGCCCGGCTGCCCGCCCGCTTCTACGCCAAGCTGGCGCCGACGCCGGTCAGCGCGCCGCGGCTGTTGCGGCTCAACGAGGCACTGGCCCGCGAGCTCGGCCTTGATCCAGCACGCCTCGCGTCACCTGAAGGCATCGCCGTGCTGGCCGGCAATGCCGTGCCAGAGACGGCTGCGAGCATCGCTCAGGCCTACTCGGGACATCAGTTCGGTTCGTTCTCGCCGCAGCTCGGCGACGGGCGGGCCATGCTGCTCGGGGAAGTCATCGATGCGCAGGGGCAGCGCCGCGACATCCAGCTGAAGGGCTCGGGGCCAACGCCGTTCTCGCGCCGCGGCGACGGACGAGCCGCTCTTGGCCCCGTGCTTCGCGAGTACATCGTCAGCGAGGCCATGCATCGTTTGCACATCCCGACGACGCGCTCGCTGGCGGCGATCGCGACCGGCGACTGGGTGTTCCGCGAGCAGCCGCGGCCGGGCGCCGTCCTCACGCGCGTCGCGGCGAGCCACATTCGCGTCGGCACGTTCCAGTATTTCGCGGCGCGCGGCGACACGGAAGGCCTGAAGCTCCTTGCCGACCACGTCATCGATCGGCACTACCCACAAGCGCGGTACGAGGCCAACCCCTATCGCGCCATGCTCGCGGCCGTGATGGCGCGGCAGGCCCGCCTCATTGCGCAGTGGATGGGCGTCGGTTTCATCCACGGCGTCATGAACACCGACAACGCCTCGATTGCGGGCGAGACCATCGACTACGGCCCCTGTGCCTTCATGGACACCTACCACCCGGGCACCGTGTTCAGCTCGATCGACCAGGCGGGCCGGTACGCGTACGCCAATCAACCGCGCATCGCGCAATGGAACATGGCGCGCCTCGCCGAGACCATGCTCGGGCTGCTGGCCGAGAACGCGGATGCAGCGCTCGCGCAGGCGCAGGAGCTGATCGACGGCTTTCCAGCGCTTTACGAGCCGGCGCTGGCCGACGTGATGCGCGCCAAGCTCGGGCTCGCGACCGCACGCGACGACGACATGGTGCTGGTCACCGACCTCTTCGCGCTGATGGCCGACAACGAGGCCGATTTCACGCTCGTGTTCCGCGCGCTGTCGCACGTCGTGGCGGACGCGGCGAAGGAGGCGACATTGCGGGCACTGTTCAAGGAGCCAGCAGCCCTCGACGCGTG
This sequence comes from Hyphomicrobiales bacterium, assembly GCA_031418955.1. Lineage (GTDB taxonomy): Bacteria > Pseudomonadota > Alphaproteobacteria > Rhizobiales > Hyphomicrobiaceae. Next base: position 2,615 of record JANOJW010000458.1, read on the forward strand.
GCTGGCGCGCTGGCGGGCACGGCTCGAGCAGGAATTCGACGATGCCGTGGCGATCGGCGCGCGCATGCTGGCGGCGAACCCGGCGGTGATCCCGCGCAACCATCGCGTCGAGGAGGCGATCGCCGCCGCACTCGTCGACGATCTTGCGCCCTTCGAGCGGCTCATCGAAGCGCTCGCCACCCCGTTCGAAGAGCGCGCCGAAACCGCAACTTACATGCAGCCGCCGCAGCCACACGAGATCGTGCAGCAAACATTCTGCGGCACCTGACGCGGAGTTATTGAGGCGTCAGCAACCTCAACGCAGCGGAAGACACCGCGCCCGAGATCACGCACGGCACGGCGATCTCGGCCTGTCCGAGCGCGCCCGCCACCACGCAACCGAGCGCCAGCGCGGTCTGGCCGGCCTGGCCCCAGAACGACATGTTGCGGGTCGATTCAGGCCCCTTGCGCCGCAGCTCGTCGATCGCTGCGTGCGCGTCCTTCCGCAGCTTGGTCGTCTCGAAGGTCTCGGCCGCCGTGATCACCTCTTGCAGGTCGCGCACCGTCTCCTTCGGCGCCCGGTTCATCTCATGGCGCAGGTGATCGACGAGGGCCTTGTCGCGCTGCGCGTTGTTGGCGAGCGTCCATTTCGCCATGCTGCCCAGCGTCAGCTTCTCGACGTTGTTCTTGTCCCGCGTCCATGCGAGCACCGAGACGATCCGGCGCACCGGCGCTGCACTTCCGGTCGCGAAGTAGTAACCCCAGAGCGTGTCGAGGGCCGCCGGCTGGTCCTCGAGCGGCAGCGTATCGAGGGTATGACCCTTGCCATAGAGGTGGTGCTGGATGAGCACTTTGCGGGCTGGCATCCGCTCGATGAATTTCTCCATCAAGGCCTTCCACTCGGGTATCCCCGAATAGGCGATGGCGCGCACGATCGCCACCTGGTCCTCGGGCGGCAGCGGAAACATGCGCGTCACCAGCGCTTCGGCCTTCGCCGAGTTGTTGCCGAGTACACCCGCCATGAAGCCGACGTAGACGCCCGCGTTGTCGAGATCGCGGAACGCGCCCATGGCCGACAGCGCCCGCACCATCTCGGGCAGCTTCATCGGCTCCGGCTTCAGCCGGTAACCGTTGATCCATTTCAGGACGTCCTGCGGCGAGGCGAACTGACTCTTGCGCGGCGGCGCCGCGTCAGCAACCGACAGCGCGCCGAACGCGATCAACGCGAGGGCAAGGATTAATCTCGACATGGCTCCTCCGGAAGCCACACTGGCGCAATGATGAATGGCCGTATTGTGGCGGTACACCGCACGGCGTGACCTCGCGAACTCGCTCAACACTTCGTCGAAGTCGCCCAAGATCCACGTAAAAACACTACTCCCCTCAAGAGATCCGTAAGCCGCCCGTGATCAACTCCGCTCATGTGTTGTCGGGTGACGGAGTAACAAGATGGTCCTGCTCTTGATCGACGATCAGGGCAAGCGGTGGGATGGCGCATCGCGCGAGTTGCGCCTCGCCTTCGACTCGCCCTACTCGGGCGGCGAGTTCGCCCACTACGCGATCCTGAACCTCGGCTTCGTCGCCGTGCACAGCTACGCCAGCTCGTTCCAGATCCGCCTGCGTCCCTCGATCGTCAGCGACCGGACGGCTGCAACCTTGCGCCAGTGGCTCACGACCAACGAAGCGGCCCGCGGCGTGGTCTCGTCTTACTCCGCCGAGTGGCACAGCGAGCTGATCGCTGGAACTGTCCTGGCTGCAACGCGCATCGACAGGCTCATCGCCGACAGCCGTCGCGCCAAGCCGCAGGACTATCTCGCGCGCCCGGTCGACCCCGTCACGCTCGCCGAGATGCCGGCGCTCGCCCGCATCGTCAACGACTGGGATCGCCTGCGCCAGCCCTCGGGCCAGCACATGCTGCTCGAATTGCTGAAGCAGGCCTTCGGCGACCGCTATGTGGTGGTCAAGAAGGAGCCGGGCCAGGGCTCGCTGGTGTTCCACGAGCTTGGCGACGGCCTTTTCACCAAGTACGAGACGTGGCGCAACTGCGCCGTCGGCGCCCCCGTCGAGGAGCAGCCCGACCGCGACTACGGCCGCTGGATCGCCGGCACGTACAACGAGGTCATTCGCAGCGGCAAGCCGACCGTCGAGGACATCGACGCCATCGTCCGCTGGCCGCATGCCGGGCGCACGCGCCTGCGCTACCGCCGCGTGCTGGTCCCGCTCCTGTGTGCGGGGGGCGAGATGCTGATGTCGGCGTCACTGATGGACAACCGCATCGACCTGCGCGTCGCCAGGGCGTCGTAAACCATGTTTGGCCCCGAGCGGCCAAATCGGGCACCCTCGGTCGGGTGTCAGGTCGCACAGAAGGCCTCGCGCAGCCTCACGCACGCTCGTGCAGCGCGTTTACCAAGCGCTTGGCTATGGGGGTAGCCGAGGGGGTGCGATTTGCGCGCCAGGGGCAGAATCCGACGTCGCCCGCGATCACAGTTAACGCCGCGCCCTCTTCGGCTTGTGCGGCTGCGCCGACAGATCGTTCGGAAGTGGTCACAGCCGATAGACCGCCGTCTGCTTGATCTCGGCGTCTTCGAGCTCGCGGGTGACGGCGACGCGGTACTCGCCGACTTTTTCGAAGCGTCCCTTGGGGAAATAGCTGCGGCCGGGATCGCCGATCAGGATAGCGGCGCCGCGCCGCGCCGCGTCCTCGATCAGTGCGGCCACCCGCTCGGCCAATGTGCGCTCGTAGAAGAGGTCGCCGACCAGGATCACGCCGAAGGCGCCGTCCGCGGGTGCGCCGAGCAGATCTTCCGTGGTGACGCCGACGCGCACGCCATTGGCCTCCGCGTTGAGTGCGATCGCGGCCACCGAAACCGGATCGATGTCCGCCGCCAGCACTCCCGATGCGCCCGCTTTCATCGCCGCAATCGCCGTCAGCCCCGAGCCTGAGCCCAGATCGAGCACCGCGCGGCCCTCAACGATAGCGGGCGTATCGAGCAGATAGCGCGCCAGCGCCTGGCCGCCCGCCCACGCGAACGCCCAGTAGGGCGGGGGCACATTCAACAGGCCGAGTTCTTCCTCCGTCCGGCGCCAGATCGGCAGGCTCTCCTCGGCGAGGTGCAGGCGGATCTCCGGCACCAGCGGCGGCGGCAGCAATCGCGTGTTGGCCCGAATGAAGCCTGGCCAATCGGTCACCGGCGCGGCGTCGGGGCTAGTCGGGCCTGCAGTCGCCAAAGCCTCGCCCTTTCGAAGGGATGTGCGGGAAGCGGGGGATCGAGCGGCGCATCGTACTCGGCGAGCGGCATGAAGTGTGGTTCTTGTTTGGGCCTTCGGTTGCCCACCAGCAACCGGCCCGGGCGCAGCCGGCGCGCCGACGTGCGGTCGGCGACCAGCACCTCGATGCCGCGCGACGCCGCCAGCTCGAGCAGCGATGTCACCCGCGTCGCCATCTCGGGCTCGTAGACGAGATCGCCGAGCAGCACGAGATCGGCATCATCGGGCACCGCGCCCAGGATGTCAGCCGTCGTGGTCGCGATCTCGACGCCGTTGGCCCGCGCGTTCATGGCGGCCGCGATCTCGGCCAGCGGATCGATGTCGGCAGCAAGCGAACTGCGCGCGCCAGCCATCATCGCTGCGATCGCCGCAATGCCGGAGCCCGAGCCGATGTCGACGACGCGCTTAGCCCGCACCATTTCGGGATTGTCGAGCAGATAGCGCGCCGTCGCCTGACCGCCGGGCCACGCGAACGCCCAGTACGGCGGCATCTTTTCCCCCACCCGCGCGATCGCCTCCACGGCCGCGAAAATGCCCGTCGCATCGCGCGCCAGATGCAGCGCGATCTCCGGCACGAGCGCGGTGCGGGCGAGGCGGGTCAAGCCCGCCAAGTGGTCAGTAAGGTCAGTCATACGATGGCGACAGAACAACGGGCAGAACAACCGGCTTGACCACTACCGCAACTGCGGGGGACACTTGATCTAACCGCATCAGTTGCGAACCGATAGGGTAGACCATGATCGCAGCCGCGCTAGCCATTGTTTGCATTCCTCTTGCTTTCATCGTTGGCATCGCCGCAATGTCCAATGTGGAGCTTGGCGCATTTGCGCTTGACGGCAAGGGCGGGCTCATTGCCGTGGCAGTGCTCTCGATCGCCACATTTTGTGGCATCTTCGCCAAGTACGTGCTGGAGTTGGTGTTCATAGGAAAGCGCTTTGCGGACGCGATCTCATTGCGAAACGTGATTCTGTCCGCGGTGCTCTCGCCTTTTGCCATGAGCGCAGTTTACGGCCTGCTAAAGGAGATTGCCGATCATGCACTGATCGGCATGCTGGCGTTCCAGAATGGCTTCTTTTTCAGCAACATTCTGGCGTTCTTCGAGCACCGCAAGGAGCCTGGATTCTCGGAGTCGGACGACGTGTGATCGCGGTCATCGAGGAGGCCTGACGATGGGCATGGCGTTTCGGATCGCCTCTGTGCTGTTCCTGCTGTTCGTCCGGCCGGGCGAGACCATCGCCAATGAGCGTATCGTTAAGTATGTGCAAGACACCGGCATTGCTTCGCGCAAGTACCAACAGATCTTGAAGCACTACCCGACCTTCGGCCGTCGCGCCGACATTTGTCCCGACACTGCGCCCGCCAATGCCGACTGCATTCGGCTGTTTGTCATTCCGCCCGCACGCATCAGGGAGCTGCAGGGGAGGCCCGAGGGCGGCTTTCTCAAGGGATTGAACCTCAATGCGAAGGCGATCCGGCCAAATCTCGTCTTGATCGACGAGCTACTACTCGATTTCATATTCGTCAACGCGCTCAACCAGAAGCAAACGGCCCTGTTCGCCGGTCAACAGCACGACTTCAGTACATCGTTCGCCATCGCGAGCTTGCAGTTGCTCAATTACTTCACGCTGGAGCTGAAGAGGGAGCAAGATGATTACCTGAAGCATTGGCAGCCCATCTCCACGGTTGCCACCAGGCATCTCGAGCGCGGCTTCAACGAGGTGACTGGTCGTTTCGCAAGCACCCTCATTTCGTTGCTGATCGAGCACGAGATCGCCCATCTCAAGGCCGACAGTAGCTGGCTCGACCGCTTGCAGGACCGTGTGGCGTTCCTGGTCAGCCGAGCGAGTATCCTCGATGAGGAGCGGCGTGCCGATGCGGTGGCGCTGGCCGCAAGCTCCAAGCTTCTTTTCGAGGATCTGCTCAAGCTCGAGCCGCAATTCCGGGAGGAGTTCAATAAGCAGCCTTTCGCGCTTGCCGACGTGGCGCACTTGATCACGTCTCAGCACCTGCTCGGCTTCGCGCAGGTGCTGCGCGACCGGTCGCTTCATGACGCGTTCGAGGGCTTCCGTGGCCATCGGGCGCACGAGAACCTCCTCG
>JANOJW010000459.1:0-13190 GCA_031418955.1 Hyphomicrobiales bacterium
AGGCCGGCGGCTCGACGCTGCGGGACTACCGCCACGCCGACGGGGCGCTTGGATACTTCCAACATTCGTTCGCCGCCTACGGGCGCGAGGGCGAGCCGTGCACGCGCGCCGGCTGCCGCGCACCGATCAAGCGCATCGTGCAGGCCGGCCGCTCGACCTTCTACTGCCCGAAGTGCCAGCGGTGAGGGTCAACTGGTGCCCGGAGCCAACCAACGCCGTGCAGACGTCATGGGCCAGGTTCGGACGTGGACGGGCGCGTGCCGTAGGGCGCAATAGCGCGCCCGCCAGCCTGATCCATCGCACCGACGCTCAACGCGCGTATTGCGCCGTCTTGCAGTGGTGGACGTCGCGGCGCAATACGCGCGTTCGATGCCGCACGTATGGAAAGCATGGTGCGCGCGCTATTGCGCCCTACGTCGCGCGATGACCGCTTCAGGTCAATCGCGTCGCCGATCGGGGGAGATGACGATCCACAATGGCAGCGGGCTTGGCTCGGGCGGGCAATCCTGCATAGGTGAAGGCTCCCGGCCGCGCGCTTGGTTCGCCCGCCCGGTCCGTCTCACCGTGGAGCCTCGTCATGCAGTTGCCCCAAACCCCGTCATCGCGCCTCGATGGCCGCCGCGCACTCGTGACGGGCGCTGGTCGCGGCATCGGGTTAGCTGCGGCGGTCGCACTCGCCGATGTCGGCGCGCATGTGGTGCTCGCCGCGCGCACGCGTTCCGAGATCGAGGAGGCAGCGGCCGCGATCAAATCAGCCGGTGGGTCCGCCGAGGCGATCGTTCTCGACGTTACCGATACCGCCGCCGTGCGCGCGATGGTCGCAGCACAAGCGCCGTTCCACATTCTCGTCAACAACGTCGGGGGAAATCGTCCGCAGCCGTTCGTCGAGTTCAAGACGGAGGATCTCGACTTCCTGCTCGAACTCAATGTGCGCTCGGCCTTCATCGTCGCGCAGGCAGTAGCGTCCCGCATGGCCGCGACCGCTACCCGGGGCTCGCTGATCCACATCTCCTCGCAGATGGCCTTCACGACCGGGCCCGGCCGCAGCGTCTACTGCATGACCAAGGCCGCGCTCGAGGCGATGTCGAAGAACATCGCGGTGGAGCTGGCGCCGAAGGGCATCCGCTCCAACACGCTGTGCCCGACCTTCACCGAGACGCCGCTTGGAAAGCAGATGCTGGCCAACCCGACGATCAAGGAAATGGTGCTGACCAAGATCAAGCTCGGCCGCGTGGGCCAGGTCGAGGATCTGATGGGCGGCCTGGTGTTTCTGGCGTCGGATGCGTCGGCGCTGATGACGGGCACGCACCTGATTATCGATGGCGGCTGGACGCTTGGGTGACGATATGTTCCGCAGACACACCCTCGAGGGCACGCATAAGATCGCGCTCACGGTCGACGGCCGACCTGTCATCGCCCGCTCGAGTGACTCGGTCGCGGCCGCGCTGCTGGCGGCCGGCATCGCACAGTGCCGCGACACTCCCGTTAGCGGCGCCGCCCGTGGACCCTACTGCCTGATGGGCGTGTGTTTCGACTGCCTCGTGAGCATCGACGGCGTCGGCAGCCGGCAGGCCTGCATGGTGCAGGTCGTCGACGGCATGGTGGTCGAGACACAGCACGGACCACGGACGGCGGGGCGATAGCAATGACAGCGCGCGATGTGATCCGCGACACCTACGATGTGGTGGTCGTCGGCGCAGGGCCTGCGGGGCTCGCTGCGGCGAGCGTCACGGCGGCGGCCGGCCTCGCGACGCTGCTCGCCGACGAGAACGCGACGCCCGGCGGCCAGATCTACCGCGCCGTGACGACGACACCGGTCCGCGACCGCGCCATTCTCGGCGACGACTACTGGCATGGCGCAACGCTCGTCGAGACCGCGCGCCGCAGTGGCGCCGAGATGCTGTCGGGCGCGCTGGTCTGGAGCCTCGATGCGTCGCTGACCCTCGGCCTGTCGCACGGCGGCATCGCGCGCATGGTGCAGGCTCGCCGCGTCATCGTCGCGACCGGCGCGCAGGAGCGGCCATTCCCGATCCCGGGTTGGACACTGCCCGGCGTGATGACGGTCGGTGGTGCGCAGACGCTGCTCAAGGCCTCGGGGCTCGTCACGCAAGGCCGCGCGGTGATCGCCGGTATGGGGCCGCTGCTCTGGCTCTACGCCGCGCAGGTGTTGCGCGCCGGCGGGCGCATTGAGGCGATTCTCGACACGACGCCGCGCGGCGCGCTGCTTCGGGCCATGCCGTATGCACCTGGCCTGATGCTGTCGCCGCTGTTCGCCAAGGGCCGCGCGTTGATGCGCGAGGTGCGCCGCCGCGTACCGGTTGTCACAGCCGTCACCGAACTCGGCGCGAACGGTGGGGCCCGCGTGCGAGAGATCGCGTTCCGCTCGGCAGGCGGCGAGACGCGCACACTTCCCCTCGACACGCTGCTGCTGCATCAGGGCGTGGTGCCGTCGACGAGCCTCGCCATGGCGGCCGGCGTGGCGCATCGCTGGGACACGCTGCAGCATTGCTGGGTGCCGGTGTTGGACGCCACATTCGAAACGTCCGTGCCGGGACTTAGCGTTGCCGGCGACGGCGGCGGCATCGCCGGTGCGTGGGCCGCCGAAGCGCGTGGCCGGCTCGCCGGTATTGCCGCCGTGCGCGCACTGAAGCCCGACGCTCGCGTGCCCGACGAGCAGGCCGTGCGCCACGCGCTCGTGCGACATCTGTTGGGCCGCCGCTTCCTCGACACGCTGTATGAGCCGTCGGCCGCCACCCGCATCCCAGCGGACGACGTGATCGCCTGCCGCTGCGAGGAGGTGACGGCCGGCCGCATCCGCGAGACGGTCGCCATGGGCTGCGAAGGACCCAACCAGATGAAGGCGCTGACCCGCTGCGGCATGGGGCCGTGCCAGGGGCGGCTGTGCCATCTGACGGTGACCGAGGTGATCGCTGCAGCGCGCGGTGTGTCGCCGGCCGAGGTCGGTACGTATCGCGTGCGCCCGCCGGTGAAGCCGATCCCGCTCTCCGAATTCGCCGCCATGTCGGCCGGCGACGAGGCAATGCGCGCCGTCGTTCGCCTCTGACCGGCTGCGCCTGCGCCGCATCAGGCCTGCGTCGGCGGCGAAGCGAACATTCGCTCACCCTGCTGGTCGACGAGCTGGCGGCCCTTCATGAGCGCGACTTCGGCGGCGTCCTCGCTCGAGGCGAACCGGTCGGCGCGGATGAAGCGGTGCTCCTGCCGAACGCCGTCGACGGTGCGCGAGACGGTGCCAGCTACCTGATACTGGCCGCCCTCGGGATAAGGGGCAGCTTCGATCGTGAAACCCTTGTGCTCGATCTGCCGCAGTACCTTCGGCAGGCTCACGTCACCCGCCTTGCCGCCAAACAGGGATTTCCAGAACGACATCCGCCAGCTCCGCAGCACACTATTCGATTTTGTAGCGCCGCAACTCACGCACCAGCAACGTGAGCTTGTCGGCAACCTCGAGTCCCGTCGCCACGCACACCTTCAGGCTGGCGCGGCTCTGCACGAGCTTGTTCAAGTGTTCCTGCTGCTCGCCGAAGCCGTAGAATAGCTGCTCGGGTGCATTGATCTCGCCGTCCTCGATCGCGCACATCACGTCGAAGGCATTCTGCGAGGCGAGCACCAGCATCGTGGCGATGTCGTTCATGAGCTGGTGATAAGTGCGCGCCGCGGTCTGGTCGATGCGGGGACCATGCACACCGAACTTCAGTGGCGAGCTGGCGGCCGGGCCTTCGCCGGCGAACAGCCGCGGGTTGCCGTGCAGCCGCCTGAAAATCTCCTGCAGTCCCATGCAGCACGTCTCGAGGTCGCGCAGCGCCATGCCGGCCTTGCGGCGCGCCCGCGACCGCGCGGCAGTCTTCTCCTGCGCCACCCAGTTGATCGCCGCAATCGAGGCGATGGCCGCCAGCGCCGACAGCGCGGGCAGCACGGCGGACAGCGGATCGGGCGCGATCCGGGTATCGGCGTCCTCGGCGTCCGCTGCAGGCGACTGTGGATCCTTGGCCAAGCTAGGGTCTCCGTCAAGCGGCGCATCCTATCAGATTCCGGGCAGGCTCAAAGCGATGAGGCCGTCGCTCAATCCCCGGCTCTGAAAGACTGTGAAAGACTGCCGGTCTGCAACTTGCGCCTGAGATTCGGGCCGACGCTTACGTCAGGCGGCTTTCACCCTGCGCAGTCGCCAACGCATTGTTCGCGGCCGATGATCTTGCTCAGAGCCCAGGATTGGAGCCTTCACTCTTCGGGTTGCCAAATCCGGCTTAGAGAATAAATTTCGACAGGTCGGCGTTCTTCGCCAGCACGCCAACCCGGGCCTTCACGTAGGCCCCGTCGATGGTCACCGACTGGCCGCTGCGGTCGGAGGCGTCGAACGAGATCTCGTCGAGCAGCCGCTCCATCACCGTCTGCAGCCGCCGCGCGCCGATGTTCTCGACCGTCGAGTTCACCTCGACGGCAACGTCGGCGATGGCATCGATGGCGTCGTCGGTGAAGGCGAGCGTCAGGCCGTCGGTGCTCATCAGCGCGATGTACTGCTTGATGAGGCTCGCTTCGGGCTCGGTCAGGATGCGGCGCAGGTCCTCACGTCCCAGCGGCTTCAGCTCGACGCGGATCGGCAGCCGGCCCTGCAGCTCGGGCAACAGATCCGAGGGCTTGGCGATATGGAACGCGCCCGAGGCGATGAACAGCACGTGGTCGGTTTTCACGGGCCCGTGCTTGGTCGAGACCGTGGTGCCCTCGATCAGCGGCAGCAGATCGCGCTGCACGCCCTCGCGCGAGACGTCGGCGCCGACGCGGCCCTGGTCGGAGCGCGAGCAGATCTTGTCGATTTCGTCGAGGAACACGATGCCGTTGTTCTCGACCGCCCGGATGGCCTCCTGCGTGATCTGCTCGCTGTCGAGCAGCTTGTCGCTCTCCTGCGCCAGCAGCAACTCGTAGCTTTGCGCCACCGTCATCTTGCGCGATTTGGTGCGCCCGCCGAGCGCTTTACCCAGCATCTCGCCGATGTTGATCATGCCCATCTGGCCGCCGGGGATGTCGAACGAGGGCATCTGCGGCATGTCGGCGACCTGGATCTCGATCACGCTGTCGTTGAGTTCGCCCGTGCGCAGTCTCTTGCGCCAGCTGTCGCGCGATCCAGGCCGCGCGTCCGCCCCCGTCAGCGCATCGATCACCCGCTCCTCGGCGTTCTTCTCGGCCTGCGCCTTGACCTCCTTGCGCTTCTGGTCGCGCATGAGGCCGATGCCGACCTCGACGAGGTCGCGAATGATCGAGTCGACGTCACGGCCGACGTAGCCGACCTCGGTGAACTTGGTCGCCTCGACCTTCAGGAACGGGGCCGCCGCGAGCCGGGCCAGCCGCCGCGAGATCTCGGTCTTGCCGCACCCGGTCGGGCCGATCATCAGGATGTTTTTGGGCTGAACCTCATCCTTGAGGTCGCCGGTCAGCTGCTGGCGCCGCCAACGGTTGCGGAGCGCGATGGCGACGGCGCGCTTGGCGTCGCCTTGGCCAACGATGTAGCGGTCGAGCTCGGAGACGATCTCGCGCGGCGAGAAGTTGGTCATGGTCATCCCATCAAGGCACATGGTCGCGTATGTCACGACCCACGATGTGGGATGGCACGGGGCGCCTGTCAAACGGCCTTGAAGCGAAACGTGGTCTGGCCGATCTTGATACTGTCGCCGCTGGCGATCAGGCGCGCGTCGGCCAGCCGCTCGCCGTTGACCAGGATCGGGTTTGGATACATGCCCTGGCTCAGCTTGTACGTGCGTGCCCGGCCGTCGCAGAGCAGGAGCGACGTGCGCGAGCCGATCGTCGCGTCGCCGAAGTTGACGCGGATGCGCGCGCTGTCGGAGTTGCCGATGTCGTTCTGGCCGTGGAACACGGCGAGCACGTTGCCTTTGCCCGCGCCCTCGACGATTTCCAGCTGGCCGACCTTCGGATCGGTCGGGCGCACGATCTTGGACACGTCGTCGTCGGTGGAAACGACGCGGTTGGTGGTGGTGATGATCTTGGTCTTGTCCTGATCCGACATGAGATCCGCTCCTGTTCGTTAAATCCCGACGCCGCTCACCTGCAAGGTGGTGGGCCCGATCCTGATCCTATCGCCAGGCGACAGCGTGCGCATGCCCGAAAGTCGCTCACCATTAATCAACACGGGATTGGGCTTGCGGCCGTCGCAGTCGAACGGCTGCACCCCGTCGATGTGCAGCGCTTGGCCGTTTGCTCGTTGCTCATCGCGTGCTCCTTCGGGGCGTGCTCCTTCGGGCGCGATGTTAGCTGAACTACGCCGCGCGCCGGAACGTGAAGCTGACGCCGCCAAGCGTCACCACGTCACCGTCGGCGATGTCGGCATGCTCTCGCGTTTCGCCGTTGATCTGCATCGGATTGGGCTCCGAGCGGTCGGCTGTCAAATTGTGGATCTCGAAGCGACCATCGCGCTTCGCCACGAGGCGGGCGTGATGACGGCTCACGCGCACGTCGCTGACACGTATATCGTCCTGGCTGTGGCGGCCAATCACGACTTCGGCACGCTCGATCGCGACGCGGCCCGGCGGGCCCTCGAACTCGAGCAGGGCAAGGGTCGGGGCCACCGCGGCGGCGGCCGCGGACTTCGCAGTCTGGGCAACGGGCTCGGTCTCACGACGCGGGCTGACGGGCGGCAATGGTTGCGAGACAGAATCGGCACGCTGCGGCGCCGGCTCATCGAAGGCCTGACCGGAGCGTCGCATGGCCCACACGCCGATCATGGCGCAAAGCGCCGCCAGCGCCAGGATCACGACTGAAACGAGCATGGGCCTCCTGGAGACATTGGTCTTGGCGGGAACCTGCCGGACATGAGCACTCGGGGTGAACAGTAACCGACAACGGCCGGCAATTTCAATCACGAGACGATTTCAATCAGAGTCATGGCCGCTGCGGCGACTTCTTCGCAGGCGCCGAGGTGGTTTTCGGCGCCACTGGTGCTGACCGTGTCGGCTCGATTCTGGGTTGCGGAACGGCTTCGGGCCGGGGCCAGGGGAAATCGTCGGCGCGGCCGGGCTTGGGGTCCAGCCGCTCGCCTTTGACGAGGGCGCGGAAATAGGGCGAGTTCGTCGGGGCCGAGCGGCGCGCGTCGTTGGCAGCTCCCTCGGCCGCCGGCGTGACGGAGGAGAGCAGCATCAGCCCGCCGGTCCCCTCCGTCACCACCGAATCGCCGACCTGGCTCGCCTTGTCCACGGACTCGCGCCGGGTGATGAGCTGCACGACGTTCGCTGGGATCGACGGGCGCAGGATGTCGATGATCTGGTTCTCCTCGCGGCCTTGCGCGTTGACCGATCGCAGCGTGATGCGCGCGTTCTCGGCCTTGATCTCGCCGCCGGGCTCGGTGGGGGCGGGCGGCACACCTGCGGCTGGGCGAACGGGCGCGGTCTGCCGGTCGGACTTTGGCGCCGGCACCGTCGTGCCCGGCCGTCCGGCTGGATCGGGCGCGGCAAGCCTCACCGGCCGGATGCGCTTTTGCTCCACCTCGGCGCCCAGCAGCGGGATGGTGCGCTCGGTGCGCGCCTGCGCGATGTCGCGTTTGACGTCGCGCTCGATGAAGTGGGCGAGCTTGCGGTAGCCCGCCGACGTGAAATGCACGCCGTCGCCGTCGCGCATCTGGCGGATCTTGCCGGCAAGGTCTGGCCCCTGCGCGCTGTAGACGCCGTCCTCGTCGGCGAACACGGAGATGATGTCGATGAACTTCATCCCATTGACGAACGTCCGCTCGCGCACCAGTTCGTTGATCGCCTGCGCATCGTCGGTCGCCTCCTGGCGGCGCAGGATCGGAAGGCCGACGAAATAGGCCGCGACCCCGCGCTTCTTGAAAGCGCGCATCAGCCGGTCGAGCTTGGGGCCGAACGTCGCCTTCCACTCGTCGCGGCGGCGGTCGAACTCGTCCTTCCAGGCCTCCGAGCCTGCCCGCAGATTGCGCGCATAGGGCTGGCGCCACGGAAAGCGGTCGGCTGGATTGAGCATCACCACGGCGATGTGGCTGATCTCGCGGCCAAGCTCGGTATCGATGGCCAGCGCTTCGTCCTCGCCGTCGGTACGGAAGATGTTGGCGAGCTTGCGGTGCTTCTTCTGCACCAAGACCCGCGCTTCGCCCGCGAGCGCCTCCGTGAGCCCTCCGAGCAAGCCTTCGGCAAGGCTCTCGCCAAAGACCAGGATCTTGTAGGTGTCGCCTTCGGGAAACGGCGACACGAAGCCGCCGTCCGGCGCCTGCGCAAACACAGGCGCTGTCGCCGGGCCGCTGAGGGCCAGCGCCGCAAGGACAGCGATGATTGTTCGTGTTCGCCTCATGCCTGGGTTCAGGTCCCGCCGAATCGGCACTCGTTCCGCAAACTTCGATCTAGTCCTAGCGTTGTCCCCGCGCAGCCTCAAGCGCAAGCGACAGCATTCTCAGCGCTTATCACTTCGCTGTGGCCTCTTTCAGGCGCCGCAACAGCCCTTGCCCGGCGTAGCCGTCGGGGGGCAACCCGGCCTGGATCTGGAACGTGCGGACCGCGTTGCGGGTTTGCGTGCCGATCACGCCGTCGACTGAGCCGACGTCGTGGCCCAGGCCGGCGAGCCGGCGTTGCAGCTCCTCGCGTCCCCCCCTATCGAGCGGGGGATCATCGGTCGGCCAGAATCCCTGGATCGGCGGGCCGCCACTGATACGATCGGCGAGATGCCCGACCGCCAGCGCATAGGGCACCGCGTTGTTGTAGGACAGGATCGCCCGGAAATTCGGCGTCACCAGGAATGCTGGCCCGCGCGCGCCGGCCGGCAGCAGCAGCGAGAGCGGTGCCTGCGACGCCGGCAGCTCACGTCCAGGTGGCGCAGCGATACCGGCGGCCAGCCACTCGAACGCCGATCGCGTGACGCCGGGTGCGGCCAGCGCAAAATCGAAGCCGTCGGGCAGCGCCACCTCGAAGCCCCAGGGCTCGCCCGTCCGCCACCGGGCCTTGGCGAGATAGTTGCCAGCCGACGCCAGCGCATCGGGGATCGAGGTCCAGATGTCGCGGCGCCCATCGCCGTCGTGGTCGACGGCATGTGTAAGAAAGCTCGACGGCATGAACTGCATGTGCCCCATGGCGCCCGCCCACGAGCCGGTCATCTTCTCGGGCGCGATGTCGCCGCGCTCCAGAATGGCGAGCGCCTTCAGCAGCTCGGAGCGCCAGAACTGCGGCCGCCGCGGATCGCCGATCGCCAGCGTTGTGAGCGAGCGCACGATGCCATTGCTGCCCTGCATGGCGCCGTAGTTGGACTCCATGCCCCAGATCGCGATCAGCACGTGCCGCTCGATGCCGTGCCGCCGCTCGACCTCGGCGAGCAGCTCGCTGTGCTGCGCGAGCATGGCCTGGCCGTTGGCGATGCGCGTTTCCGAGACGCGGATGCCGACGTAATCCCAGGCCGCCTGTACGAGCTCGGGCTGCGACACGAGCTTGTCGAGGATATCGGGATCGAGTTCGAGCCCTGCGAACGCCCGGTCGAACGTTGCGCGGGAAATGGTCTGTGCCTGCGCATCGGTCCACAGCGCCTCGAGGAACGGCCCGAGCTTTTCGGTCAACTCCCGAGGCACCGGCGGCTTCGTCTCGGACGTGGCGATTTTCTCGGGCCTCGGCGCGGGCGGCAGGGGGGCTGGTTGCGAAGGCAATGCGTTGACCGGCGCAACCGGGGGCCTTGATTGGGGTTGACGCAACATGAGTACGCTGCCGGCGGCCGCGACGATGGCGGCAATGACCGCGATCATGAGCGGCAATATGCGCATGCCCATCCGCCTCACGGTTTCGCCGTCGTGCGCAAGGAACGCAGCACGCCCTCGCTCGGCCAGCAGTCGACGGCTAAGCGCGCGGCCCGCTGATAGAGCCCGATCTGCCCGCGCGTGTTGGACCCGATCTTGCCGTCGATCTTGTCGACCGGCTGGCCGCGCTCCTGCATGCGGCGCTGGATCTCCTCGATGTCGCGCGTGGCAAGCTGGCGGATCGTGCCCCAGGGTGTGCGGAAGTCGCTTCCCCCCGCAATGCGGTCGGCGAGATGCCCGACGAACAGCGCGTAGAGATCCGACGTATTGTAGGCGCGGATCACCTTGAAGTTCTCGGTGACCAGGAACTGCGGACCGAAGGCGCCGCCGGGCGACATCAGATAAGCGACGCGCGCCATGTGCTCGGCCGGGAATGCCGCGCCGTCGGCGCGCGCCACGCCCAGCCGCACCCATTCCGAAATCGGCCGCTCGTTGGCCGGCCCCTCGTTGGCGCAATCGACGCGTGGCCCCGGTTTCACCTCGAAGCCCCAGGGCAACCCCTGCACCCAGCCCTTGAGCTTCAACTGCCGGGCCGCCGAGCCCAGTGCATCGGGGATCGAGCCATAGAGATCGAGCCGGCCATCGCCGTCGAGGTCGATGCCTGAGGAGTAGAACTCGGTCGGCATGAACTGCGTCAGGCCCATGGCGCCCGACCACGACGCCTTCATCTGCTCAGGTGTGAGAATGCGATCCTCGATCAGGCGCAGCGCGGCGATCAGCTCCCGGCGGAACATGTCCTTGCGGCGGCCAACATAGGCCTGGGTGGCCAGCACCCGGATCGCATAGTGCGGCGACTTGTAGGCCCCATAGGCCGTCTCCCGCCCCCAGATCGCGAGCACGATCGCGCGGTCGACGCCGACGCGGCGCTCGACCTCGTCGAGTGTCTTTGCGTGCTGCGTGCCGAGCGCCCGGCCTTGGGTTGCGAGCGTGATGATCTGGCCCTTTGCCACATAGTCCTGCGGCGGCCGCACGAATTCGGCCTGGCCCTTGGACGAGGTCTTCTCACGTCCGGGCAGATCGAGATCAGGGAGCGTCAGGTCAGGAGTAACCCCTTGGAAGGCCCGGTCGAACGTCGCGCGAGAAATCTTCTCGGCTTGCGCTTCCGGCCAAAGGGCGTCGAGGAACGCCCGGAACGCCGGATCGGCACGCGCGGGCTGGGCGAAGGTGAGCATCAGGAGGCCGAGCGTCACCCAAAACCTCAACGTCATGCCCGCGTCGTGTCGCAGACGCGCCTCCGGCACGAAGGCGGGCACCCACGACAAGCGTCCATCTGGCGCCAGGCTGGTTGCGGGAACAAACCCAACCGACCTTGCCCAACCGAAAGTAGTCGTGGGTGCCCGCCTTCGCGGGCATGACGGAGAGTGGAGGGCTGGTCCGGTCACACCGGGCTCCTGCTGTGGGGCGTCCTGAGTAGTGCCGAAATGCTCCTGCAGCGCCTTGTTGACCGATTTGCGGCCTGCCGTCACCGGTCAATGTGTCGGGCTGCATGAGCCACATTGCCTTGCCGGCGCGGCCACACTGCCTTGCGAGGGCAAGCGTCCCGCGCTAACGCCAGCGTCACAAGCTCTTAAGGAGGCCGCCGTGCTCAAGGTCCGCATCATCCCCTGCCTCGACGTCAAGGACGGCCGCGTCGTCAAAGGCATCAATTTCGTCGACCTCGTCGATGCGGGTGACCCGGTCGAGGCGGCGGCGGCCTATGACGCGGCTGGCGCCGACGAACTCTGCTTCCTCGACATCACGGCCTCGAGCGACAATCGCGACACCATCTTCGACATCGTCGAGCGCACCGCCGAGCGCTGCTTCATGCCGCTGACGGTCGGCGGCGGCGTGCGCACGGCCGACGATATCCGCCGCCTGCTCAAGGCCGGCGCCGACAAAGTCTCGATCAACACCGCGGCGGTCAGTCGTCGCGAGTTCGTGCGCGAGGGCGCGGAGAAGTTCGGCGCGCAGTGCATCGTCGTCGCCATCGACGCCAAGAAGGTTTCGCCGCCGGGCGCGCCCGACCGCTGGGAGATCTTCACCCATGGCGGCCGCAAACCAACCGGTCTCGACGCGGTCGCCTACGCGCGTGAAGTGGTGGCGCTCGGCGCGGGCGAGATCCTGCTGACGTCGATGGACCGCGACGGCACCAAGGCGGGTTTCGACATTGCCCTGACGCGCGCCATCTCGGACGCCGTGCCGGTGCCGGTGATCGCCTCGGGCGGCGTCGGTACGCTCGATCACCTTGTCGCCGGCGTCACGCAAGGCCACGCCAGCGCCGTGCTCGCGGCCTCGATCTTCCATTTCGGCACCTACACGATCGGCGAGGCGAAGCGGCACATGGCCGCCGCCGGCATCCGCATGCGGCTCGACGCGTGACGTGGCGGCCTTGCAAAGGGGAGGAGCGTTTCCGCCCCTCCCCGCGTTTGGCTATTCGATGATCACGCCAGTTGGTGATCGCGCCGATCAGTAGTTGTAGGCGCGCTCGCCGTGCTCGGTGAGGTCGAGGCCCTCGCGCTCCGCCTGCTCGTCGAGGCGAAGCCCGATCACGATATCGACCAGCTTGTAGAGGATCGCGGAGCCAACGCCCGACCACAGGATGGTCAGCGCCACCGCCTTGCACTGGATCCACACCTGCTTGGCGATGACGTAGTCGGCGACGATCGCCTCGCCGGGCTTGGTCGTGTAGTCGAGAATGCCGGTACCGCCCAACGCCGGCGCCGCCAGGATGCCGGTTGCAATAGCGCCCAGAATGCCGCCGATGCAGTGCACGCCGAACACATCGAGGCTGTCGTCGTAGCCGAACTTGTTCTTCACGGTGGTGCAGAACACATAGCAGACGACGCCCGCGACGAGGCCGAGCACGATCGCGCCCATGGGTCCAGCGAAGCCGGACGCCGGCGTCACCGCAACCAGACCCGCGACGGCGCCCGAGACGAGGCCCAGCAACGACGGCTTGGCCTTGCCGAACCACTCGGCCATGATCCACGCCAGGGCGGCGGCAGCGGTGGCCACGAAGGTGTTCATCATGGCGAGGGCAGCAGTGCCGTTGGCCTCGAGGTTGGAGCCGGCGTTGAAGCCGAACCAGCCGACCCACAGCAGGCCGGCGCCGACCATGGTCAGCGTCAGCGAATGCGGCGCCATCGCCTCGCGGCCAACGCCGACGCGCTTGCCGATCATGAGTGCGCCGACGATGCCGGCGATGCCCGCATTGATGTGCACGACGGTGCCGCCGGCAAAGTCGATCGCCGTCCAGCGGTAGATCAGGCCAGCGTCCATCTCGACCGCGGCGAGTGCCTTTTCAGCGGCTTCCTTGGCGGGACCGGCTGCGGCCACTTTCACTGCTTTGGCGGCTGCGGCGAGCGCATCGGGACCCGCCCAGTACCAGACCATGTGGGCGATCGGG
>JANOJW010000460.1:0-1517 GCA_031418955.1 Hyphomicrobiales bacterium
GTCTATCTTGTAGCGGTCGATCGTAAACTCCCCTTCTGTCTTGAATCCGGGCTTGCGCTTGAGGCGCTCAATGGCTTGCTTTGCGGAGTTATCTGATGAATAGATTCCTATGAGCTTGGAGTCGTCATAGCTGGAGCGCTCGACGGTGTGGTGGAGGACATAGACAAAGGTCATGTGATATTTCCTTGGTTGCCGTGATCAGCGGTACTTACGGGATATTTCAGTCGAAAGCTCGATCTGCGAATTTCTTGATTTTGCTGAACTCTGAGTCAGCGCCTGTCTTGTAGTTGTCTTTGCCGTATTTCTCGTCGAGCAACCGCTTCGCGAAGTCCTTGCCATTCTCACCAACTCGCGGTGCTTCGCCTCGAGCCCAAGACGGAGTGTCCGTTGCTGCTTCAGCGGCGCTTCTGTCGGATCGACGCGTACGCGTTGCCGGCTTTTCGCCAAGCTTCGGGACATCGACCGGATTCTTGCCCGTGTCAGCCGGCTTTTTCGTTGGCTTCTTGACAATTTGATGGAGCAACGGATTTCGTCGACCATCATCATCAGTCGTATCGCCTTCATCACCGCCGGTCCATTGCCCGCCACCGGACTGGCCCGCCGGAATACGAGGCTGGTCCGGTCGGCATTTGGGCTCCACTTGCGGCACGTCAGACAGCGGGCCGTAGCCGGCGAGCGCGCGTTTTTCGTTGATGGTGAGGAATGTGGACGCCTCGAGTTGGGTCCACAGCGCTTCGCGTTCGGGGGATAGCGCTGGGAGTTGATCGAGGTCGGGGCGGAGTTCGAGGCGCGGTGTCAGGCTGAAGCCAGACACCGGGTCGTAGGCGGGAGCGAGCCACATCGAGAGGGCTTTCGCGGTGCGCTCGACCAGCGGCAGGACGGTCTGGCGCCAGAACATGCGCTGGGCTTCGGCCATGTTGGCGTAGGTGTTGTCGCCGGGGATGCCGAGCAGCATCGGGGGGACGCCGAGGGCGAGTGCGATTTCTCGCGCGGCGACGTGGCGGGCTTCGATGAAGTCCATGTCTTTGGGCGATAGCGACATCGACTTCCAGTCGAGGCCGCCTTCCAGCAGCAGCGGGCGGCCGGCGTTCGCGCTGCCCTGGAAGCCGGCTTCGAGCTCGGCCTTGAGGCGCTCGTATTGCTCGGTGGTGAGATTGCCGTCGCGCGCGGTGTAGACGAGGGCGCCGGAGGGCCTGGCCGAGTTGTCGAGCAACGCCTTGTTCCAGGCGGCGGCCGTGTTGTGCAGGTCGATCGCCGTGGCGGCAGCTTCCAGCGGGCTCATGCCGTAATGGTCGTTCGCCGCGTGGAAGAGCTTCATGTGCAGGATCGGGCGGATGCCGGGCGCGGGCTCGCTTACGATGCGCACGGTGCGCCCCGACACGGTGTACTCATAGGCCTCGGGCCAGCCGTCCGGGCCGGGCACGACCTTCATGCGGTCGGGGCGGAGCGCATGTAGTTCTCTTATCCTGGCGCCTTCAGATGCCCAGCCTCTTGTTGGGCCTTCAGATGCCCACATG
>JANOJW010000461.1:0-2121 GCA_031418955.1 Hyphomicrobiales bacterium
CTGCGGGATCCGATGCAGCGACACTTCGCGCGCTTCAAGGCGAACGCCGACGATACCATGGGGCTCTTTCGATCGCTCTACGAGCAGCACAACGGAAAAGGCCGCGTCAAGGTTCAACTTGCGCCGGCCAATCTGCACTGGTGCTCGGACAAGTCGCTCACCGCGCTGTCGGATGCTTCGGCCAAATACAATGTGCCGATCCACATGCACCTCCTCGAGACCGCCTACCAGAAGGAGTACGCGTGGCGGCGCGGCAAATGCACAGCATTGGAGTACATCGACCGCTTTGGCATGGTGAATGAGCGGTTGACCATCGGCCACGGCGTCTGGCTGTCGGAGAAAGACATCGAGCGGTTGGCGGCGGCGGGCGGCTGCATCTGCCACAACTGCTCGTCGAACTTCCGCCTGCGATCGGGTGTGGCCGCACTCAATTACTTCGAGAAGAAGGGGCTCAATACCGCGATCGGCCTCGACGAGGCAGGCATCAACGACGACCGCGACATGCTGCAGGAGATGCGGCTGGTGTTGCGCGCCCACCGTGTCCCCGGAATGATCGACGAGGACGTCCCGACCATGGCTCAGGTGCTGCGGATGGCCACCGTCGGCGGCGCCAGGACGACACCGTTTGGCACCAGCATCGGCACGCTCGAGGTTGGCAAGGCTGCCGATCTCGTGTTGATCGACTGGAAGCACGTGTCGTATCCCTACCTCGACCCGCTGACGCCGACCCTCGACGCCGTCATTCAGCGCGCGAAGACCGAGGGGGTTCGAATGACCATGTGCGCCGGCGAGGTGCTCTACCAGGATGGCAAGTTCGCGAAGGTCGACAAGGACGTCGCACTCAAGTCGCTGCACGACGATCTGCAGAAGGCCCTGACGACCGACGAGGTGGAGCGGCGCAAGCTCTCGAAGGCGCTCCTTCCGCACGTGCGCAAGTTTTACGAGCGCTACATCGATCCGGCACGGCACGAGCCGTTCTACCGGCCGAGTTCGCGTGTGTAGTTGACAGGCGGTCGATAACGCGACCTTCCGAATTCGCCACACCCGACGCGGGTTTGCACTCCGTTTTACGCCCGCTCACCGCATTGGATGCCCACGAAAACGGTTGAGCATAAGCGGGGTGGTTGGGCAGTTTCAGGAGAGATCGCAAGCGCCGGCATGAGGTGCACTCCTTCGGGCACCGTCTGCTGCGGAGGAAACACCCGCCACGGTTCAGTGTTCGCGCCGCACCATTCGCATGCCTCTGTCCATGCCTGCAAACTCCATGGATGGTTGTAGGGCATGCTGCAACTGCTCCGGGCAGCTGTGGGTCAGTCTCGACACGCAGTAACCAACCCTCGGAAGAATTGATCAGAAAGCGGCCGTTGCGTCAAACAGGCGAACCTTGCGGGGGCATGCTCTGTCTCTCAACCAAGGAGACAGACCATGGAAGACCATGCACCTACCACAGGAACGCAGCCAGCCAGCGGAACGCCGGCCAAGCCCGTCCGTGTGCCCTGGAACAAGGGCAAGCTCGTCGGCGCCAAGCCGCCGCTGCGGCCGAGCCACGTCTGGTCGATACGCACCAAGCTGCAAATCGAAGGCAAGAAGCGCGATCTTGCGTTGTTCAACCTTGCGATCGACAGCTAGCTGCGAGGTTGCGACGTTGTCGCCGTGCGCGTCGATGACGTGGCTCCAAGCGGCTACTCGATGGATCGCGCGACGATCCGTCAGGAGAAGACCGGCAGGCCTGTCCGGTTCGAGATCACCGACCAGTCGCGGCAGGCGATCGACGACTACTTGCGGGGCACAGGTCGCAAGGCAGGCCAGTTCCTGTTCGCCGGTCGCGGCAACGACGACAAGCGGGGTCTAACCACCCGGCAATACGCGCGGCTCGTGCAGGAGTGGGTGGCCAGCATCGGGCTCGACCCGCTGGCGTTCGGCACGCACTCCATGCGGCGCACGAAGGCGACGTTGATCTACCGCCGAACCGGCAGCTTGAGAGCGGTCATGCTATTGTTCAGTAATACGGCATACTGCCCGCGAACACCCGACCGAAGCCAAGGTCCACTATACGTTCCATCCTCAGGTCGGTGAGACCGTTATCGTCAGGCGGCGGCTCGTCGCGCACAACCAGGAAAT
>JANOJW010000462.1:0-3540 GCA_031418955.1 Hyphomicrobiales bacterium
CACGTCGATGGCGGTGTCGTCCTTGTGCTTCCATCTCGCTTCCAGATGCAGGGTCGCTCCGCTGCCGACCGCGGCGAGGTTCGTGTCGAACTCCTTCTCCCGCGCATGCGGCGTGACGATCTTCAGGCTTTTTCCGATGACCTCCGCAGGCGCGTAGCCGAACAGCTTCTCGGCGCCCGGGTTCCACGTCTCGATGTTACCGGCGAGCGAGATGCTGATGACGGCGTCCTGCGAAGCCTGCACGATCGCCGCGAGCCGCGCCTCCGCCTGCCGCGCCTTGCGCCGCTCGGTGACATCCTCGACGACGGACGTGCGGTAGAGCGGCTTACCATCCTGATCGCGAACCACGCCCGACGTCACCCGCGCCCACATCGGATCACCGGACTTGGTGAGCAGGCGCTTCTCCAACTCATAGGAGGGCTTGTCGCCCTTCAGCAGTGCGCCGACGAGGTCGGTTTCGGCAGCGAGGTCTTCGGGATGCGTCAGAACCTGGAAAGTCTTCTGGAGGCACTCCTCACGCGTGTAGCCGAGCAACTTGCACATGCGATCGTTGACCCCGATCAGCTTGCCGTCGAGATCCACCTGCTCGAATCCGACGGCCGACTGCTCGAAGACGCTCCGGTAGCGCCATTCGTTCTCGACCAGCGCGCGCTGCCGCTCGCGGAGATCGCGAGAGGCCTTGGATAGCGCATCTGAGAGCGCATTGGCTTCCACAAGCCTCGTACTAATCGCCTCGACGGGCTCGCCGCGGCCGAGGCGAGCAGCCGATGCTGCAGCTTGTGCGATTGGTTGGGCAATCTGCTTGCTCAGAGAATAGGTGAGCGGCAGGGCGATGCCGAGGAGCCCGATCATGATCAAGGAAAACATGCGCCACATGTCCTTGAGCGGCGCGTCGATGACGGCCGTCGGCACGAAGGCCGCAATGAGCCATCCAGATTTTCTCGACCACCTGTAGCCGCGCACCACCTCGTGGCCGGCGAGGCTGGTGGTACGGTGCACCCCTTCGGGTCCGGCACTCCAGGATCGCACGTCTGGATGCATTTCGCGGCCGATGTACTCGTCGTGCGCCTTGTTGCGCGCGATCAAGCGCCCGGTTTGATCGGACACCGCGATGATCCACTCGGGCCCAACCGGAAGGGACTCGAGAAGTTTCCGGAAAAACTCCGGACTGATCGACATCGAGAGCAGATAGATGAGTTCACCGTTTCGCTGCACCGGGACGTTGAGATCGATGATCCACTGTTTCGACACCTCTCCCACGAAGAGATCTGAGACGACGGGCTGCCGGGTCTCGACTGTCTGGCGATTGAAGGGGCGCAAGGGTTGCGGTGGAAACGCCGTGCCGAAAGGCACGCGCGTATTGAGCAACTGCTGGCCGTCGAGCGACTTCACCAGTATGTGCGTTCGTCGATATTGCATCGTTTCGGTAGCTTGTCGGTAGAAGGCGCCGAGATCGCCTTGCTGCAAGGCTGGTGATGTAGCCAAAGCGACCAACGTTTCTATGCTGCCGTCGAGTTCCCGATCGAGATCGCCGGCAACATTACGCGCGAACTGCAGGGCCTCCTGGTTCGCGCGATCCCGATCAATGCTGCCGGTCCGCCACACCATACCTCCGGTCAGCAACGTGGCAGGCACAAGAATGCTGAGCACCAGTATCGCGAGCATTCGCGACAGCGGATGCGCGGTGTTGTCTCCAGCCATGAGTCTCGCAACCTTCCTCCGCGATGATCTCCCGTAGCTACGCAACCGCGAGTGGGGGCACCGCGTTTAATCTGCAGGACGATCGTACTTTAGAAAAGGAGAACGATCATGCTGCAAGTTCTGCTGCTGGCCGTGCCCTCGCTGGCGATGCTGTCTCTGCTGGTGTACCTTGAGCGCGACGGCGGCGACGAGACGGACGCGCCCACGAAAAGAACGAGCCGCAAGGCGCGCAAGCGTGCCCTGGCCAAGCATCGCTGAGCCGGGAACGGCTCGCCGCCAGGAAAAGCTGGGTCTAGCTTTAGGCACATCGTGGAACGAAATCCAAGAATGAAACCGTTGATCCCATAGCGCATTCCTGACACAATTGAGTCTGAGACCTCGCTCTTTGAGCGATCGCAAAGGGTATCCAGGTGTTGCTCGCAGGTAAGCGGATCCTGATCGTCGAGGACGAGCCGCTGATCGCGATCGATCTGGAGTCGGCCGTTCGCGACCAGCATGGTACGGTCATTGGACCGGCGCGAAACATTTCTGAAGCCCAACGGATCGCCGAATCCGAGATCTTCGATGGGGCAATCCTGGATCTGCGACTGAAGGACGACCTAGCGCTGCCTGTGGCGGAGTGCCTGCGGCGACGCGGGATCGCGTTTGTCATTCATTCGGGTCAAGCCGACATCACGATACCCAGAGCTTGGCCGGATGTACCGATCATCGGTAAGCCCGCGTTGCCGGAGCAGGTGGTCGCGATACTCGCGGCCCTGTTGATAAGATAATTAGCGAACGACGCCGACGAAGTGTCGGCGCCGTCCGCTTCGCTGCATTACCATCGATTGTTGTGCCACGCGCGACGGCGGTCGTTGTACCAGCCGTGTCGCGGGCCATCGGAGTGCCAGCGCCAATCGCGGCCGGGCCGATTGGGTCGGCAGAGCACGACCCTGCCGACGCCGAGATTGACGACCCATCGGCCGTCGCGCCATCTGCAATTGCGGTGGTATCGCTCGGACGCCTGAGCCTGCTCGGCGGCGGATGCCGGCACGTCGACGCCGGATGGGACCAAGGGAACGGCGAAAGCGGAGCTGGCCGAGAGGCCGAGAACAACGGCAACTGTCGCGAAGACCGATGTACGCATCGTGTGTCCTTATCTCAGGTAGGGGTGCTCGTTGTCAGCATCAGGCGTCGGCGAAAGGCCTCGGCGGTGGGCCGGGAGGCGGCACCATGTCTGGCGGCTGCGGCATAGGCGGAATAGGATCGCCCGCCGGCGGGAATGGCATGTCGCCCGGTGTCGGCGGCGGCGTCGGGACCGGATGCGGGTCGGGAACTGCAAGTTTGCTCATTGTGGCGGCTCCACTCGAAAAGGGGAGGCGACGCGCGGCGATTGCACACAGACACGCGTCGCCCAAGGTCGTCACTCGGCCGGCGACGGCGGCTTCTCGGTCGACCGCTTTTGATCATCATGATCGTCGCGCTGGTCGTCGGGGCGGCGCTGCGGTGACGGGTTGCCCTGTCCGGGGCGATGCTGCGCCGGCAGCGGGATCGACTTGTCGTCCTGCTGGCGTTTCGTATCGTCGTGTTGGGGATTGTTGCCCATGAGCCATTCTCCTTGTTCGGCGATTATCGCCTGAGAGAAGAACTCGGGTCTGCGACTATTGTTCCCTGTGTCGTCGCAGTTCTATAAAACGGGGATTGCAGGATTACCAACCGAAACCGATGAACCTGCAAGCGGGCGATCAGCCGCTTCGACGCGCTTAGAGTCCTCTCGACCCGTCGCCATCGTCCGCGTGATCTCTACGGCCGCAGCAAAGTTGGCCGCCCGGTGCGCAATGCCGATCCCCTCGACCAGGG
>JANOJW010000463.1:0-2481 GCA_031418955.1 Hyphomicrobiales bacterium
TCTTCCGCGCCTTCCACGCCTTGCCACCCCTGACGCGGCCCTCCGACGGGTTGCCCGTCGGGGCCGTGCACGGCTTCTGCGCCATGCTCTGGAAGCTGATGGCGGACGCCAAGGCCGGTCGCGGGCCGACGCACATCGCCGTGATTTTCGATGCCTCGTCGAAGAACTACCGCAACGACATCTACGACAAGTACAAGGCCAACCGGCCGCCGGCTCCGGAAGAGCTGGTGCCGCAGTTCCCGCTGATCCGCGACGCCGTGCAGGCCTTCAACGTCGCCTCGATCGAGCAGGAGGGCTTCGAAGCCGACGACCTGATCGCCACCTATGCGCGGGACGCGGTGGCCAAGGGCGGCGACGTGACGATCATCTCGTCCGACAAGGACCTGATGCAGCTGATCGTGCCGGGCGTCGTGATGATCGACACGATGAAGAACAAGACCATTGGCCGGGACGAGGTGATCGAGAAGTTCGGCGTGCCGCCCGACAAGGTCGTCGACGTGCAGTCGCTGGCGGGTGATTCCGTCGACAACGTGCCGGGGGTGCCGGGGATCGGCGTCAAGACCGCGGCCGAGCTGATCAAGGAGTACGGCGATCTCGACACGCTGCTGGCGCGTGCCGGCGAGATCAAGCAACCCAAGCGGCGCGAGAAGCTGATCGAGTTCGCGGACCAAGCACGCATCTCGCGCGAGCTGGTGCGGTTGAAGGACGACGTGCCGGTGGTGGTGGCGATCGAGCGGCTCGGGCTGCAGGACACGATCGCGGACCAGCTGCTCGCCTTCATGCGCGAGATGGAGTTCAACACGCTGACGCGGCGCATTGCCGAGGCGATGGGCGTCGCGGTGCCGGCGCCGCTCGAGCGTTCGGTCGGTGGCAGCGTGCGCGCGTTCAAGGCGCCGGTGGCGCGCGGGGGTGTCAGACCCGCGGGTCTGATACCTGGCTCAGCAGGAGCCGATAGTACTGAGCAAGGTGTCAGACCCGAGGGTCTGACCCCACCTCTGGCGGGCACGCCTGGCGCCGTCGTGGCGTTTGCGCGCAGTGCCGTGCGTGAGCCGAAGATCGACCCGAAGAGCTACGCAATTGTGCGCGACGCCAAAGTGCTCGAGGGGTGGGTCGCGGAGGCGCGGGAGGCCGGCCGCTTCGCCTTCGACAGCGAGACGACGAGCCTCGACGCGATGTCCGCCGATATCGTCGGTTTTTCGCTCGCCATTGCACCCGGGCGCGCCTGCTATGTGCCCGTCGGGCATACGGGGGATGCCAGTGATCTGTTCGGCACGGGCGGGCGGGTCGCGGGCCAGATCGAGCTGCGTGCGGCGCTCGATATTCTCAAGCCCCTGCTCGAGGATCCATCGGTCCTGAAGATCGGGCAGAACCTCAAGTATGACGCGCTGGTGCTGGCGCGACACGGCGTCCGCATCGTGTCGATCGACGACACCATGCTGCTCTCCTACGCACTTGATGGCGGGCGGGGCAATCACGGCATGGACGCGCTCGCCGAGCGGCATCTGAAGCACGTGTGCATCTCCTTCGACCAGGTGATCGCGCATGCGC
Organism: Hyphomicrobiales bacterium; assembly: GCA_031418955.1. GTDB lineage: Bacteria > Pseudomonadota > Alphaproteobacteria > Rhizobiales > Hyphomicrobiaceae. Next base: position 1,549 of record JANOJW010000463.1, read on the forward strand.
CCGGCGCCAAGAAGTCCGACAAGACCTTCGCCGGCGTTCCGATCGAGACGGCGGCGGAGTACGCGGGCGAGGATGCCGACGTGACGCTGCGGCTGTGGATGGCGCTGCGGCCGCGGTTGGTCGCCGAGCGCATGACGACAGTCTACGAGACGCTGGAGCGGCCGCTGCTGCCGGTGATCGTCGACATGGAGAAGGCCGGCGTGAAGGTCGACCGCGCGGTGCTGTCGCGGCTGTCGTCGTCGTTCGCGCAGTCGGCGGCGCGACTCGAGGAGGAGGTCAACACGCTCGTTGGCCACAAGTTCAATCTCGCGTCGCCCAAGCAGCTGGGTGAGCTGCTGTTCGACCGGCTGAAATTGCCGGGCGGCAAGAAGACCAAGACCGGCCAGTGGGAGACGCGCGCGGGCCTGCTCGAGGACATGGCCGAGAACGAGGAGTTGCCCGACGATGCGCGCCGCCTCATCAACACGATGCTCGAGTGGCGGCAGCTGACCAAGCTGCGCTCGACCTACACCGACGCGCTGCCAGCGCACATCCATCCCGACACGGGCCGCATCCACACGTCTTATGCGCTGGCCTCGACGACCACCGGGCGGCTGTCGTCGAACGAGCCGAACCTGCAGAATATCCCTGTGCGCACCAAGGAAGGCCGCGAGATCCGCACCGCCTTCATCGCGGACAAGGGCGCCAAGCTGATCTCCGCGGATTACAGCCAGATCGAGCTGCGCGTTTTGGCCCACATCGCGGATATTCCACAATTGAAGAAAGCCTTTGCCGATGGTCTCGACATTCATGCGATGACGGCGTCGGAGATGTTCGGAGTGCCGGTGAAGGACATGCCCGCCGATGTGCGCCGGCGCGCCAAGGCGATCAACTTCGGCATCATCTACGGCATCTCGTCGTTCGGGCTTGCAGCCCAGCTCGGCATCTCCAAGC
>JANOJW010000464.1:0-6668 GCA_031418955.1 Hyphomicrobiales bacterium
CCAAGGGCGTCACCGTGCTGGTCGATCCCTGGCGCAACCATCCCTCGCGCACCAAGGACTGGTACTACCGCGACATGCCGCTGACGGCGGTCGATATCGGCGTCTCGACGCATGCCCACTTCGACCACGACGGCCTCGACCGCCTCGACGCGCACGTGCTGCTCGACCGGCCGATTGGTGCCTACCGGTTTCTCGACGTCGAGATCACAGGGCTTGCCGACAAGCACTCGATCGACACCTCGGCCGGCACCTACGACTTCGTGAAGATCTACCGCGAGATCTACGACACCGACGTCGCGCCGCCCAACAACGCTCGCTCGTGGGACAACACGCTGGTCGTCGTCGAGACCGGGGGCGTGCGCATCCTGCACTGGGGCGACAACCGGCACGACGCGCCGCCCCACATCTGGGAGATGCTCGGCCGCATCGACATCGCCCTGCTCCCGGTCGACGGCTCGCAGCATGTCATGAGCTTCAAGGCCGTCGATGCGATCATCGCGCGGCTGCAACCCCGCGTCGTCATCCCGCACCACTATTACATCTGGGACATCGTGCAGCGCGGCGCCACGCTGCTGCCAGCTGACGACTGGGTGGCCGCGCGCCCGCATCGCGTCGTCGGCGGTCCCTCGCAACGCTACACGCGCGAGAGCCTTGCCGCGTTGCGCGATCCCGTCACGGTCGATTTCTTCGGCGACCACGTCGCCTTCGATCGTCGCGCCTGGCTCAAGGGCGGCTGAGCCCTGCTCAGGTCGGCACACGCGGGCTCTACTGCTGGGCAAGCCACGCGTCATGGATCTGGGTGCCGGTCGCGCTCCACACGCCCGCATGCCGCCCGATATGATCGAGCACCGCCTCGACCGCGGCGATGCGATGCGGCACGCCGGAGAGCCACGGCCTCAGCGACAGCGCCACGATGCGCCCGCCGCACTCGCTGCGCCCGGCCTCCCCGTACAGCCAATCGAAATGGTCGGTCACCTGGCGCACGAATTCGCGCGGCTTGTACTTGTAGACGTGGAAGAGCTGTAAATCGCTCACCTCGTAGGCGTGCGGCATGGCGGTGAGCGGGCCTGCCTTCGTGTCGAGCCGGTAGGGCATGTCATCGTTGACCCAATCGCACACGTAGCGGCAGCCGTGCGCTGAGACGAGATCGAGCGTCGCGTGGCTTTCCGCATGCGCCGGCGAGTACCATCCAGTCACCGGCTGCCCCGACAGTCGCCGCAGCGTCGACAGGCTCGTGGCGACCCAGGCCCGCTCCGTCTCGGCGGGAACGCCCGTTGCATGGATCTTCCCCATGTCGACGCCGTGCGCGATCACCTCGTAGCCGAGCCGCTGCGCCTCGCTCAAGATATGCGGATAACGCTCCGCCAGCCGCGACGACATCGCGACCGAGGCCTTCAGCCCGCGCTGCTCGAGCGCCCGGAAGATCCGCGCGAAGCCGACGCGGTTGCCGTAGTCGCGCAGCGTGTAGTTCCACAGATCCGGATAGGGCCGGTCGAGATGCCCCGGCGGCGTGACGCCGACGGGCGCCATGTCGAGCGGAAAGAACTCGAGCGTCGGCACGATCCACAGCGCCACGCGCGCAGCCCCCGGCCACGTCACGGGCTTTCGTTTGAACAGGTTCGAATAGGCGTAGCGACCCTGATCCATGCCGGGCCGGCGAAGGGGATAGCGCAGATAGTCGTCGGGCAACGTCATGCCGGAAAGCTCCGCTTGTGGGCAGCGATCGCCGCGACGAACCCGTCGTGATGGTGCGCGAGGTAGTGCGCCGCGATCTCGCGCGCCGTCGTCACCCAGACGCCGTCGTGGCTGGTGATGTAGTCGAGCGCCTCCTCGAACGCGCGTAAGCGGTGCGGTCGGCCGATCAGGAACGGGTGCAGCGGCAGGCACATGACCTGCCCGTTCACGGCGCCCTCCTGGTACAGTCGGTCGAACTGCGCCTTGATCGCCTCCGTATAGTCGTCGGGCGTGGTGTTGCCCTGATGCAGCGACGTGAAATCGTTGATCTCGAGCGAATAGGGTACGCTGACGAGGCGCCCGGCCCGCGTGTTGACCGGCATCGGCTGGTCGTCGTGAAAAAGGTCGAGCGTATAGGTCAGACCCGCCTCGGCCAGCAGGTCCATCGTGCGCTCGGTCAGCGTGATCGCCGGCGCGAGCCATCCTCTCAGCTCGTGGCCCGACCATTTCAGCACGGAGGCCTGCACGTCGGTGATGAACGCGCGCTCCTGGGCCTCGCTCATGTTGTAGGTGTAGCGGGTGTTGTAAACGCCGTGCGAGAAGAACTCCCAGCCGCGCTCGCGCATACCGTGGGCGATCTCGGGAAAATGATCGCAAACGGCGACGTTCAACGACACCGAGCCTTTGACGCCGTAGCGATCCATGGCGGCCATCATGCGCCAGATGCCGGCGCGATTGCCGTAGTCGCGCCAGGCGTAGTGCAGCACGTCGGGCAGCGGCCTTGGCCATGCCATCCGCGACGGATTGGGCGGCGGCTCGAACTCGTAGTGCTCGACGTTGGGCGCACACCAGAACGCGAGCCGCGCAGCCCCCGGCCAGGAGATCCGCGGTCGTTCGTAGTAGGGCAGGTAGTCGTAGAGCCCTGGGTCCTCTTGGCGTGTCACGCGCACACTCCTTCTGCGATGTCCATCGACAGCCGCCCGCACCTTGATGGTGCCCGATGGTGCCCCCAGTGATGCAATCTTTCGTAACCCAGGAGCGGCGGCAATCCCTGTTGTTCGAAGCGGCCAGCGTCTCATGGCGGCTCGAGCGTCAACCGATTTGTAACAGTCTCCGGCTAAGTTGATCTCCAGCGGTCGGGTTGGCCGTAAGCGTGTGGGGGTTGTCATGAGCCACGTTCAGCATTGCCTCGACGAGATCGTTGCGGAGATCTCGGCCAGAGTAGATCTCGATGCGACTGCCAAGGCGTTGGCCGCGATCGAGGAGCGCGCAGCGCAAGGTAGGCCTGTCGGCCTGGAGCTGGCGAAAGAGCGCGATGCTCTGGAAGCGGCACTCCTGCGGCACCCCTACGTTCTGGCCCTCGACAAGATCGGCGAATTGCGGGCGCTGCTCGCGGCAGCCGAAGCCGGTGAGACCACCGTCACGGCACGCGTCATCGATATCGGCGCACGCCGCGAGGCAAACGCGGTGCCCGGCACTGCTTCCACTGGACGCAAATCCTTTCGCATCGTCGGTGGTGCCGTCGCTGCAGCCGCAGCGGTTGCCACGGTGCTGGCGCTGATCCCCGCGATGGCCACGGGTAGCCAAGTTACCGGCATCATCAATGCCGCGGGCTTCTGCCTCGCCCAGTTCTGACCCGTCGTCTCTCCGGCGTGCTGCCGTCTACGCTTGAGCCCGTGTGGCCGCTATGGTGCCGGCGCACTGCAGCCGGAGGGGCACCATGGACCAGGCCAAGCTCGATGCACTCAGGGCCCGCTACGCCAACGCCAAAGGCGGCGAGATCCATGATCCCGCCTTCGCGGAGGTCGCCCGGCAGGTGTTCACCTCGCCCGACCGGCGCAAGTGGCCATTCGCCGACGTCGCGACGCTGCTCGGCGCCCCGTATCGGCCGGATGCAGCGACGAACGGCTTTGCCGGGCTCGATGTGGCGCTTCTCGGCGTGCCGATGGACCTCGGCGTCACCAACCGGGCCGGCGCCCGTCTCGGTCCCCGTGCCGTACGCCAGGTCGAGCGCATCGGCCCCTACGAGCACGCACTGAAGATCGCGCCTGCGGGAACTCTCCGGTTCGCCGACACCGGCGACGTGCCGATGCAGAGCCGCTTCTCGCTCGAGCAATGCCATGCCGACATCGAGGCGCATTTCGCGACGATCGCGGCGGCGGGCGTGATCCCGCTCACAGTCGGCGGCGATCACTCGATCACGCTGCCGATCCTCAAAGCGCTGGCTAAGGGCCGCCCGGTCGGCCTCGTGCAGATCGACGCGCACTGCGACACCTCCGGCGAGTACGAAGGCGCCAAGTTCCATCATGGCGGCCCGTTCCGCCGCGCCGTGCTCGACGGCGTGCTCGACCCGGAGCGGACCATCCAGATCGGCATTCGCGGTGGCGCCGAGTACCTGTGGGAGTTCTCCTACGAGAGCGGCATGACCGTACTGCACGCCGAGGACGTGATGCGAATGGGTCTCGATGCCGTCATCGCCAAGACGCGCGCCGTCGTCGGCGACGGGCCGACCTACGTCACCTTCGACATCGACAGCATCGACCCGGGCTTTGCGCCTGGAACCGGCACGCCCGAGGTCGGCGGGCTCTCTCCGCGCGAGGCGCTGGCGATCCTGCGCGGGCTCGCCGGCATCGACATCGTCGGCGGCGACGTCGTGGAGGTGGCGCCGCAGTACGACGCCAACACCACGACGGCGCAGATCGGCGCGCAGATGCTGTTCGAGATGTTGTGCCTCGTTGCGCTGCGCTGAGCGTTGAGCGCTGCCTCGACAGCCGATCCAAAGCCTCCTATCAATCAGCGGTTCGTCGAGTGAGCGGAGGTTGCCGTGGCGTTGCGCTGGATCATGCTCGCGGTCGCGTTGCTGCTTGCGAGCCTGCAGCCTGCCGCCGCGCATCCGCCAGCCATCGTCAACGCGGCCGCCGAGCGGGCGATCGGCGAGGAGATCACTGCTTTCCGCAAGACCATGGCCGCCGCGATCGCAGCTAAAGACGCCGCCAAGCTGCGCGAGATGTACCACCCGACGTTCACGCACACACATACCAGCGGCAAGACCGACAACCGCGACGCCCGCATTGTCGCGGCACTGGCCGGCGAGCCGGTCGTCGAGACCGCCGCCGTTTCCGATTTCGTCGTGCGGGTCCCCAACGACTGGGTCGCCGTGGTCAGCGGTACCAGCCCGATCAAGGCGGTGTCGGATGGCAAGATTTATGCGGTGAAATGGCTCGCCGTCTACACGCGGCGTGAACAGAGCTGGGTGCTCGTCGCCCAGCAGGCGACGCGCAGTCACGAGATCAAACCCTGATACGAGACGACTGAAAGCACCCCATGGACGGCAAGCGCACCATCGTCGCCAGCTACGGGCGATACTACGAGGATTTCGAGATCGGCGACGTCTACGAGCATCGGCCCGGGCGCTCGATCACGGAGGCCGACAACATCCAGTTCAGCCTCATCACCATGAACCGCCACCCGCTGCACTCGAATCGCGACTATGCGGCCATGACCGAGTTCAAGCAGCCTGTGGTCAACAGCGCGCTGACGCTCGCCATCGTCACCGGCATGACCGTCGACGACGTGAGCTTCAAGGCGACCGCCAATCTCGGCTGGAAGGAGATCAAGCTCACCGCACCGGTGTTCAACGGCGACACCATCTATGCGCGCAGCAAGGTGCTGGCGAAACGGGAGTCGAAATCGCGCCCCAACGAGGGGATCATCACCACCTACACCGAAGGCTACAAGTCGGACGGCGCCATCTTCCTGTCGTTCGAGCGCACGAGCCTCGTGCCAAAGCGTGGACATGGGCCGGGGGAGTAGGTCGGAGTGAGGCCGCACTTCACTCGGCCGAAGTCCGAAAACCCCGACCGCCGGTGGTCGTCGCGTCGGACATCGCGGGTTCGGGCCTTGGCGATCCTTCAGATTGCCGGTTGGCCCGCTCAGTCCGACCTACAGCTTCATGCTACAAGGCGGACGGCGACTGAAGCATTGAGGACCACTGATGACGCGAGAAGTAACCACTACCGCCGACCACGCCGAGCAGGAGCGGCTGATCCTCGAGGCCGTCGACAAGTTCCTGGCCCGCGACGTGGCGCCCTACGCGCAGAAGCTCGAGCATGACGACACCTGGCCCGCCGAGATCGTCGCGCGCATGACGGAGCTCGGCCTGTTCGGCTGCATCATCCCGGAGGAGTACGGGGGCTTAGGGCTAGCGCCCTCGACCTACGCCAAGGTCATCGAGCGGATTGCCCGCGTCTGGATGTCGGTCTCCGGCATCATCAACTCGCACCTGATCATGGCCCGCATCGTCGATAAGATGGGCACCCCCGAGCAGAAACGCCGGTTCCTGCCGAAGTTCGCGTCGGGCGAGATCCGCGGCGGCCTCGCGCTGACCGAGCCCGACACCGGCACCGACCTGCAGGCCATTCGCACCCACGCCCGAAAAGACGGCAACAGCGCCTACCGCATCAACGGCACCAAGACCTGGATCTCGAACGGTATCCATGGCCACTGCTTCGCCGTGCTGGTGAAGACCGATCCTGCCGCCGAGCCGCGCAAGGCCGGGATCAGCATGTTCCTCGCTGAGAAGGGGCCTGGCTTTCGCGCGTCGAAGAAGCTCGAGAAGCTCGGCTACAAGGGCATCGATTCAGCTGAGCTGGTATTCGAGGATTTCGCCATCCCGGCCGCCAACCTGATCGGCGGCGTCGAGGGTCGCGGCATGGAGTGCGCGATCTCGGGGCTGGAGCTCGGCCGGTTGAACGTCGCGGCGCGCGGCGTGGGCGTGGCGCAGGCGGCCCTCGACGAGGCCGTCAAGTACAGCCAGCAGCGCAAAACCATGGGCAAGTTCATCCACGAGCATCAGGCGATCGCGCTGAAGCTCGCCGACATGGTGACCCGCGTGACCGCGGCGCGGCTGCTGGTCGCGAATGCCGCCGCCGCCATCGACCGCGGCCAGCGCGCCGATTTCGAGGCCGGCATGGCCAAGCTGTTCGCCACCGAGC
>JANOJW010000465.1:0-1892 GCA_031418955.1 Hyphomicrobiales bacterium
GGTGACGGATACGCCTGCCGAAGCACAGAAGTTCGTCGACGCCGAACTCGCCCGCCTCGGCCCGATGATCAAGTCGACGGGCTTCAAGCCGGGGTGAAGGAGGGCTGGAGTGCCAGCGGGTTGGCTCTGAGCGCAGTAACAGGGGCAAAACGCCGGGCGATTAGGGTTTATCCGGACCGGATGAGGTCGGGCAGCAGTGGAACGCTGGCGGCACCCGGAACGCCGAGGCGGGCGCCGAGGTAGTCCCAGAACCGGATCGCCTGCTTGGCGCAGGTTTTCATCAGGCCGAGGAAGGCGTCGCGGCAATCGCGGCCCTGGTCCGAGCGGGTACCGCCGGAGACCTTGCGCCGGGTGACGTGGGTGCGGATGTCGTTCTCCGAGCCGTTGGTGTGCAGCGGTACGTCGGACCGATCCAGCACCGTCAGCAAGTCGGCCTTCAGCGCATGGAGCCGCTTCAACTGCCGGTCGAGCATCACGAAGCCGGTCTTGCTCGTGAAGATGGCGTCGAAGCGGTCCGTCAGCTCCAGCTTGGCCGTCGGTGTCGGCGCGCGGGCGTAGGCTTTGAGATCCGCGTAGAGCGTCCAGATGCGGTCCCTGATCGCCTCCTTGGCGACACGCCGATCTTCGGTGAAGGCATCGAGCTTGTGTACGAGCCTCTCGGCGTGCACCCAGCACAGTGCGTGATCGCCGACATCGAATTGGCCAGCGCCATCGGAGACAATGACGGTGCCATCGAGCAGGCCCTGCGCCGTGATGGAGCCCCAGAGCGCACCTTCGGTGGCGATGCGCACCGGGTCGGGATGGACGTCGAGGGCGGCGATGCCGAGGTCTTTGAGGTGCGCCGTCCACGTCGCCCGATCGGCAAAGCGCTTGGTCGTGTGGGCCGAGAGCAAGCCGATCACGGCACCCGACAGATTGCGCTCGCGCATGTAGGCGATGGCAGCCTCGTTGATCAGATGCGTGGTGTCGCCGGCGTTCAGCAGCTCCAGGAAGTTCAACCGGCTCTTCGATCCCGTGGTGGTAAAGGACGTGAACCGGTCGTTGCCGATCTGCGTGCACACGCTGTTTTTGGCCTTGTGCCGCGCGCCGGTATCGTCGACCGTGATCCACGACGCGGTGTCGAGGCCCGTGCGCAGGACATCACGGGCCTCGCCCAAAAAGGCGTCTTGGCCCGTGCTCAGCAATCGTACCAGCTGCCGCTTCGAGACGCTGACGCCCAAATCGGCCAACAGCGCAGCCAAGCGCGGCATCGTCGTCTGGCCCTGATGGTATTGGGCGAGCACGAAGCGTTTGATCTCGGGCCCGAAGTGGCTGGTGATGCCGGCGGGCAGCGGCGCCACGATGGTCTCGCCGGTCGACAGCTGCCAGCGCTCGCGGCGCAAGAGAACCGTCCGAGCCTGCACGATCAGGTCCTGGACGACGAACTCCTCGTAGCCCTTGAAGCGTGCCCCCGCCGGGACGTTCTCGGCCTTGACGACCTGGGTCTCCTTGATGGTGAGCTTCGCCCGCTTGGACCCGCGCCGGCCGATCTTGCGCTGGCCCTTGGTTGTCGCCCCGGGCTGCGTCGCCTTCTCCATGCCGCTCGGCTTGATCTGCGGCCGGCCCTTCAGCCCCTTCAGCCGCGCGATCTCCTCACGCAGCTCGACGTTCTCTGCCTTGAGCCGGGCGGTGTCCTCCAGAACCTGCACGAGCAACGACTTCAGCTCTTCGAGGCCAAGCCCGTCGATGATCCGGGGTGATTCGGCCATAGACGTAAGCGTCCCCTCGGGACTGCGGCCGTGACGGCTTGTTGAGCGGGGCCGGATCGGGTGAAGCATACTGTCCTTATTCACGTGCTTAAGGACGGTAAGGCACATGGCGGCCGAGATCATCTCGACGGTTGAACGCCGGCG
>JANOJW010000466.1:0-7590 GCA_031418955.1 Hyphomicrobiales bacterium
TCGGCGACGAGCCGGTCTCCGCGCTCGACGTGTCGATCCAGGCGCAGGTGATCAACATCCTGATGGACCTGCAGAAGGACCTCGGGCTTTCCTACCTCTTCATCTCGCACAACCTCGCGGTGGTGGAGCACATCTCGCACCGCATTGCGGTGATGTACCTTGGCCGCATCGTCGAGTACGCCGACAAGCGCACGATCTTCACGTCGCCACGCCATCCTTATACCGAGGCCCTGCTGTCGGCGGTGCCGGTACCCGACCCGTCGATCAAGCGCCGGAAAGTCGTGCTGCAGGGCGACGTGCCGAGCCCCGTGAAGCCGCCGCCGGGATGCCACTTCCACACCCGCTGCCCGATCGCGGAAGCGCGCTGCAAGCAGGAGGCGCCGCTGCTCCGCGACGTCGGCAAGGGGCAGCTCGTGGCCTGCCACCTGCGGTGAGCGCGGGCACTCGTAGGCTGGGTCAAGCGGGCCAGGGCGCGAGCAATGGCCCACCGCTTTCGTCCCCGCGCGACCCAGCATGTCACGGCACGGCCCGTCGCGCGGCAAACTACGGGGATGCTGTCTCCGCTTGGGCCCGCTCGACCAGGCTACGGATTATGCTCTCCGACAGAAAAACAAACATATCGTAGCGGCGAAAATCTGTCACGATTTGACGCCGAATCGAGGCGTTCCTCCCGCCCCATGTCGCGTCCCCATCCTCGACACGGGAAACCAACGCCAATGAAGACCATGTTGCTTGCGGCCGCCCTGGCTCTCGGCCTCGGCTCCCCCGTCCTCGCGCAGCAGACCGCGCCGGCCCAGCAGCCGACGGTCGCGCAGAAAGCCGGCGACGTTGCCGGCCAGGTGCTGAACAAGCTCGCAACGCCGCCTGCGGGCCCCGCCACCGGCGCTCAAGCTCCGGCCGCGGCGAAGCCCGCAGCCGTTGCGGCCAAGCCCGCGCTGATCAATATCAACAAGGCGACACCAGCCGAACTCGACGCGCTGCCCTCGATCGGCGAGGCGCGCTCGAAGGCGATCGTCGCCGGTCGGCCGTACAAGTCGGTGCAGGAGCTCGCCGACCGCAAGATCCTGCCGAAAGACTCGTTCGAGACGATCAAGGACAAGGTCGCGGTGAAGTAACCGCGCCTGTCCAGCCCTTCTGACGCGGTGGCCCGGCGGATCAGTTCGCCGGGCCGTTTGCGTTGCGCTGCACATGCCGTAACGGCGTAGCCCTGTGTTGGCAGCCCTGTGTCGGTAGCCCTGTTGCCTCGCAGCCGACCACGGGTGCACTCTCGCTGCCTGCCGCCTGCCGCCTGCTGGAGCGCAACAATGTCGACGCTGCCCGAGTACGAGATCTACGCCATCCGCTATGGGACGCGTGACGCGCTCCGCCGCGACCATTTCATCGGCGGCGATCCGCACGAGAGCCCGATGCCGATGGACTATTTCGTTTGGGTGATCATCGGCCCCGGCGACCCGATCGTGCTCGACCTCGGTTTCACGGCGGAGATGGCGAAAGCTCGCGCGCGCACGTTCTTGCGCTGCCCGATCGAGAGCTTGGGCCTCATCGGCGTCGACGCCCGCGAGGTCAGAAACGTCATCATCTCCCACATGCATTACGACCACGTCGGCAACTTCGCGATGTTCCCGAACGCGCAATTCCATCTGCAGGCGCGCGAGATGGCGTATGCGACGGGCAAGTACATGCGCTACCCCAAGCCCGGCCACAGCTATCACGTCGAGGACGTCGTCGGCATGGTGCGGCTGAACTTCAAGGGCCGCGTCGAGATGCACGAGGGCCAGGTCGAGCTGGCGCCAGGCCTCACGCTGCATCCAGCACCCGGCCACGCCGACGGCCTGCAGGTGGCACGCGTCAACACCAAGCGCGGCTTCGTCGTGCTCGCCTCCGATGCCACGCACTACTACGAGCATCTGCAGACCCACCGCCTGTTCACGACTGCGTTCCACTTGGGCGACATGCTCGACAGCTTCCGTCTGCTCGAGACGCTGGCGCCGACGAAGCGCCACATCATCCCCGGTCACGATCCCCACGTCATGAAAGAATACGAGCCGCCCAAACCTTCCCTCGCCGGCATGGTCGTACGCCTCGACGTGGCCCCGACCGGACCCGAACCGACATGGCCCGACAGGCACGCGAAGGCGGGGCATTGAGCATGGATCGCCACGCCGCCTGGGATCAGTTCCGCGAGAAACTCTCGCCCGCCCTCGCTCAGCAACTCGCCGGCAACTCCGAGCCCTTCATCACGCTGTGGTCGCCCAAGCCCGACGTCTTCATCTTCGGCGGGCTCGGCGGCTATGAGCGCGGCATCGGCGAGATCGGCCCGCGCCTGCGGTGGGCCGCGCTCAACGTGATCGCCACCGACTTTCGCCACGAGAACCTGAACACCGAGATCATCGGCGACATGGCGCTGACCGTCGATCTCGAGCACATGGTCCGTCACGTCGACGGCCGCGCGATCACCCGCGCACTCCGCGTCACGCAAGTCTGCCGCTTCGAGGATGGCCAGTGGCGCATCGTCCATCGCCACGCCGACGAATGGCGCCCGTCGGGGCGATGATCACGCCGCCTTGCGATACAACTTCGCGCCCGTCCGCGCCTGCAGCGCCTCGAACGTGATCTCCGGATTGATCTCGACGACCTCGAAGCCGTGCGCCGTCACGTCCACGACCGCGAGGTTCGTATACACGCGCTTCACCACCCCGACCGCGGTCAGCGGCATCGTGCAGCGCTCGAGCAGCTTGGGCTTTCCGTCCTTCGATGTGTGATCCATGAGCAGCCAGATGCGCTTGGCGCCGACGGCGAGGTCCATCGCGCCGCCGACCGCGGGCACCGATTTCAGCGACGTCGTCCAGTTCGCGAAATCGCCGTTCGATGCCACTTCGAACGAGCCCAGCACGCAAAGATCGAGATGCCCGCCGCGGATCATCGCGAAGCTGTCCGCATGACCGACCATCGAGGCGCCCGTGACGAGCGTCACGTTCTGCTTGCCGGCATTGACGATCCACGGGTCGAGGTTCGCCTTCGTCTGCAGCGGCCCCATGCCGAGGATGCCGTTCTCCGACTGCAGCACCACCTCGCGGTCCGACGGGATGTAGTCGCCGACCATCAGCGGCGCGCCGATGCCCAGGTTCACATACCAGCCTTCAGGAATGTCCTGCGCGAGGCGCGCGGCCATCGCCTTGCGGTCCCAGCCGCGCACGTTGTTTGCAGCAGGCGTGGCGGCGGCGGTCGCGGTCATGGCGGTGTCCTCGGGCGCTCAAGTCGGCGAATGAGACATCGAGCATATCAGGGTCCACGTCCCGTCGAGAACCCGTTTCGGGCAACGGGCTGGCAGCCAGCGCGCTGATCCCTGATCTCTGGCCCATTAACCAGGTTCCAGAAACCCGATAGGAAACTTATCCCCATGCATCCGGGCCATGCTACACTGGCACCGGGCGAGATATGCTTAGTATTGACGCAAGCAACCCAACAACATCCAAAACTATTTCTGTTCCTCATCCAGATTGCATTTGACAGCGTCACGCTGGTTTGCTAGTTTTTAGCTAGGATACGCAAGTTGGGTTCGAGACCAAACCTTCCGGTCTCCCAAATCTTCCGGTCTTCAAGACCTAAATCCAAAAAACCTGCACGTGCCACCGACTGCCTGATCCCTCCCCCGCAGCCCGCCCACTCGGCGGGCTTTTTGCGTTGCCCCACACCGATCGTCCGCCCATGCCAATCCCAAATCCGCCGTCTGCCGACGACTGGGCGGCGATCCGCCATCGCTATGAGGCGACGAACGACGCCACGGCCGACATCTGCGCCGACGCCGGCATCACCCAAGCCCAGCTCAAGTCCATCGTCCGGCGCGAAGCCTGGCGGCGTCAGTTTCCCCGCCCCTTTCCCCCCGTTGGCCGCCGCAGTACCGCTCCTCCCCGCGGCGCTGCGACGACGGCCCGAGCCCGGCGCATCGCTCCCGCCTCCCCCGATACGCCGGGCTCGTCCCAACCATCCAAACTCCAACCCGGCCCGCCTCGACCGGTTGCCCCCGAATCCTTGCTCACACCCACGCCCGCCGCGCCGCCGTCGCCACAAGCGATCGCGCCGGCCGACGGCGCCGCCTCCCAGCCCAACGCGTCAACCGACGTCTGGCGCGCCATTCTCGCGCGTCTCGCCGCTGCCACCTGTCTGAAACTCGAGCAACTGGAGCACCGCATGAGCAAGGATCTCGCCGCCGACAAGGCCGGCACACCGACCAACCCCGAGCACGATCGGGAGGCACGCGCCCTCGGCTCGCTCACCGACAACCTCTCCACCATGACGGAGATCGACTCTGACCTCGAAACCCGCGCCAACGGCGGCAAGTCCGCCGCCATCACTGCCGATCTTGCCGACGAGGCGGACCGCCGCCGCAGCGATCTTGCGGAACGCATTCGCAAGCTTATCGACGCTGCCGCTGAAAAAGCGTGACGCGGCGCTCGCCGACGCCATCGCAGCCCTCGCTGCGCACGACGTCGACGCGCTCGCGCACGACTGGCAAATCCTCGCCCGCGACGATCAACTGCCGCCCATCCACACCGTCGACGAAAAGTCCTGGCGCACCTGGCTGCTGCTCGGCGGCCGCGGCTCTGGCAAGACGCGCGCTGGCGCCGAATGGGTGCGCGCCATCGCGCTGGGTCTGTGGCCCGGCGAGCCCTTAGCCCGCCGCATTGCGCTGGTTGGCCCGACCCAGCATCACGTGCGCGCCGTCATGATCGACGGCGTCTCAGGGCTGATGTCGGTCCACCAGCCCTTGGAGCGTCCCATGCTCGAGGTCTCGAAGGGCCAGCTCGTCTGGCCGAACGGGACCATCGCGCAATTCTTCTCGGCCGAAGACCCGGAAGGCCTGCGCGGGCCTCAGTTCGACGCCGCCTGGTGCGACGAGCTTGGCCGCTGGAAGCGCGGCGACAACGCCTGGGACATGCTGCAGTTCGCATTGCGCATCGGCGCCAACCCGCGCCAAGTCGTCACCACCACGCCGCGCGCCAACAAGCTGATCCGCCGCATCGTCGCTGATGCCGCAACTGTCGTCACCAAGGCGCGCACCACCGACAATTCGAAGAACCTCGCACCCTCCTTCATCAAGGAGATCACCCGCATCTATGCCGACACCGCGCTCGGCCGCCAGGAGCTCGACGGCGAGATCATCACCGAGCGCGCCGACGCACTGTGGCAGCGCAAATGGATGGTCGAGCAGCGACTCGCCAAACGCCCCGACGATATGCGGCGCATCGTTGTTGCCGTCGACCCGCCCATCACCGCGACCGTCAACTCCGACACCTGCGGCATCGTCGTCGCGGGCGTTGGTCCCGACGGGCGCGCCTACGTGCTCGCCGACCGCTCGCTGCACGGCCGCGATCCCATCACCTGGGCGCGCGCGGCGATCGCGGCCTACCGCGACTTCTCGGCCGACCGCATCGTCGCCGAGGTGAACCAGGGCGGCGATCTCGTCACCAACATCCTGCGCCAGGTCGACGCCAACGTGTCCGTGAAAAAGGTCTACGCCACGCGCGGCAAGTTCGTGCGCGCCGAGCCGGTCGCAGCCCTCTACTCGGAGGGCCGCGTCGTGCACGTCGGCGAATTCCCCGCACTCGAAAACCAGATGTGCGACTTCGGCCCCGAAGGCCTCTCCGAGGGCCGCAGCCCCGACCGTGTCGATGCCCTCGTGTGGGCCCTCACCGAGCTGATGCTCACCCACACCACGAGCCCCAACATCCGCCCGCTCTGAGTGCCCATCCCCTCTCCCCATGCGCTTCACTTGCATGGGGAGAGGGTTAGGGTGAGGGGCGGCCGCATGCTCCGAGCCGACCCCCATGTCCGACTTCACCACCGAGCTCCTACGGCTTCGCTCGGACCTCGCAGCGATCCGCGTGATGGTGAGCCTGCTGAAGCTGCACATCCACGCAACAAAAGCCAACTTCAACCCAGCCCAACTCCGAATCCCCGCCGGCAACGCCCGCGAAAGCGGCCGCTGGGCCGACGGCCGCGACAGCGGTGAAATCGATGCGCTGCTGCATCTGGCCAATGGCCGTCGCGGCGGCATCGCGCGAACGCCGCGTGAGCAGTATCTCTCGGCCCTCGTCAACGAGGCGCGCATCGCCAAGCGCCGCGTCTTGCAACTCGATCCGGCCTGGCGAGCACCCGAAGGCGCCTACCAACGCGGCAGCCTCGAAGGTATGATCCGCGATCGCGAGGCCGTGCGTGATGCCGCCAACGCCCGCTTCGACTACCTGACGCGAGATGTTGTGCCGCGTACAGACCCAATTTGGGGTGTGAATCGACTGACAAAAGAGCTTTATGCTCAAGGCTTCCGGCTAGATCGTCCAACGCGGGGCGATGGTGTTTTGCTCCGGCATCCCAATGGCGATGAGGTTCGGATCATGGAGCGCCCCAGCCATCGCTGGCCAAACGAACCTCCGCAGAAGCACTACTTCGGCTTCTACTATCGATATCGAGCCCGCAACTGGCCTGAAGAGGGGCGTCATGTCCCGATTCCCGACTGAGCAGGAGGCGCGCCAAGAATGCTCCAACTCACCGAACATGAACTGCGCCTCTTGAGCGAGCTCGAGGAATTCCACGAGAGGGACATCGTCCCGCTCATCAACCTCGCGATCGAACGCACGAGCCCCGACTCTGAGCTGAGCGCCATGCGCTCCTCACTCATGCGCCTCCTCGATGCCGGGCTGATAACTGTCGAGCTTCAGACATTCCCAGCCGACGGCCAAAATAGAAACAAGAAGCTCGATGCGCGTGCAGTCCTCACCGATCTCGACGAATGGCTCGCATACGGCCGCTTCGGCGATTACTGGCATTACCGCAATCTCGACGACGTTCCGCACGTCCGTCCCAACATCGTCCCGACTCCGAAAGGACTGGCCGAAGCGCGACGCGTCCTCTCGACCCGCGGCTACCAGTGGTGGCGACCGGGACGGTAGCCTGCCCGCTGCTCGGAACGACTGAACGATCGCAAACAGAGGGGAGGACCGGAGGTGTCACCCCTCCGGCGGGTGCGGGCAGAGCCCGTCTCGCGAAGCGAACTCGATGATCTAACGCCCCCTGCGCGCAACCCGCTACCACGCCCGCACCGATACAAACCGCAGTATGGCCGCTGGGGGCAGCATACCCCAATCCCCGATTGACTTGATCTGCCACGGAGCACACCCGCAATATGCGCGCGCTAAGAGAAATAGAAATGCGGATACTGTCGGAGCTCGAGGAAGCTGGAGCAGAGTCTGTTCTCACACTATTGGCCACCATTACGCCAAGGTCTGGCACTTCCGCGGAGCTGGAAGATGTCTTGCGAGCGGCGGCTGCCCTAGTCGAGCACGATCTCGTTCGACTTTCGATTGATCGAGACACCGAGCGACGGTTGCGCAAATTGACAATACGCGACTCTATAGCGGCGCTTCAGCAGCTAGCCCCGAACCTTGCATTCAGCACTGAGGTTGCCTCTTGGCTGGACATCCGAAATCGGATTCCGCCGTTTCGTCCCGATTATCCCTACGTTGTCGCAACACAGACTGGCCTGGCCCAGGCCCGAGAAATCCTGGAGGCACGCGGTTATCAATGGTGGCG
>JANOJW010000467.1:0-1551 GCA_031418955.1 Hyphomicrobiales bacterium
TTCGTGCGCGAGGAGATCGTGCCGCTCGAGGACAAGCTCGATCCGGATGCGAGCGAGTTGCCCGAGAGCCTGCGCGCGCCGCTCGCCGCCAAGGTCAAGGCGATGGGACTCTACGGGCTCGACATTCCAGCCGAGTTCGGCGGGCCCGGCATCGACATGACGACGCGCGTGCTGCTGGCGATCGAGATGGGACAGCATCGCGCCGGTCTTTATGTGCCGTGCTACGGCGTGTTCGGTGCGGCAGGTCTGGCCCAGCTCTACGAGGCGAGCGAGGCGCAGAAGGAGCAGTACCTGCGCCCGATGCTCGCTGGCCAGAAGCGCGCGTTCTTCGGGCTGACCGAGCCGTCGGGTGGATCGGACCCGGCGCGCGCCATCAAGACGCGGGCGGTCAAGAGCAACGACGGCTGGGTAATCAACGGTTCGAAGGTGTTCATCTCGGGCGCCGACAAGGCGGACTTCGGCCTCGTCTTTGCGCGCACGGACCCCGACAAGGGGCGCGGCGGCGTCACCTGTTTCATCGTCGAGACCTCGAACCCCGGTTTCCATGTGCGGCGCATCATTCACACGCTGCGGTCCTCGCACTACGCGACGGAGCTTCAGTTCGAGGACATGAAGGTCGGCGACGACGCCATCCTCGGCGAGCTCAACAAGGGCTTTGCGATCGCCAACGAACGGCTGTCCCGGCAACGCATCCCGTACGCCGCGCAGTGCCTGGGCCCGGCCTACAAGGCGCACGAGCTGGCATTGGACTACGCCAAGCAGCGCGAAACGTTCGGCGCCAAGCTCGCCTCCAGGCAGGCGATCCAGTGGATGCTGGTCGACAATGAGCTCGATCTGCGGCAGGCGACCTGGATGTGCCTGGCGGCGGCGTCAAAGTGCGACCAGGGCGCGCCGTTCCGCATGGAGGCGGGATTGGCGAAGCTGGTGGCTTCCGAAGCGGCGGGGCGCGTCGTCGATCGCTCGATGCAGATTTTCGGCGGCTACGGCATGACCAAGGATTTTCCGTTCGAGCGCTGGTATCGCGAGCTGCGCATCCGCCGCGTCGGCGAGGGCCCCAACGAGGTGCAGCGCCACGTCGTCGCCCGCGACCTGCTCGGCGACGGGTTGCGGTAGCAGCGACGAGAGGGCGACGCGGACGCGTATGACGCGGGCGGCTTACTTTCTTTCAATGCTCTGGATTGTTGTGCAGCCGCTTCGGTCGGCTCGGGGGATGAATGGCCGACAGTTTCATCAGGCGCGGCCGTCATCGCAGCCTTGTCGAAGCGCTCGCCGCTCGCCGTTGGCCGTCTTCTGGTCCTGCCAGTAGAACGACGCAAGGCCGGCGAGCGCATGCTCTCCACCCGCCGGATACGGGCAAAGCTGTGGCAATGGTTAACGCTCAGCCGTCTCGCGCGTGGACAAGCGGCATCCCCGCCGCGGTTCGACGCCGGGCGCGTGTCTCTAGAGTTTGATTCACCTGTCAAAGAGCGCCGGCACGACCTTGCGGTCACGCCGGGGTAACTCCGACAGGATAAGGGTGTTTGGAAGCGTGGGGATAAGTTCGCCGTTGGA
>JANOJW010000468.1:0-2458 GCA_031418955.1 Hyphomicrobiales bacterium
CCAGGTTGATGCCGCCGAAGCCGGGGCCGAGGTAGCGGACGGCGGCGACGAAGGCGTCGATGTCCTCGGGCATGGTCGAGGGCCCGATGCTGATGCGAACGGCGCTGCGGGCGATGTCGGGGGACAGGCCCATGGCGGCGAGCACCGGGCTCGGGCCGACCTTGCCCGACGAGCAGGCAGCTCCCGCACTGACCGCAAGCCCCGAGAGATCGAGCGCGGCGACCAGCGTCTCGGCGGTGCGGCCGGGCAGTGCGAGGCAGGTGGTGTTGGCGAGGCGCGGCACGCCTGCGCCAATGACGACCGCCTCGGGCGTGACGCGTTTGACGGCGATCTCCAGCCGGTCGCGCAGACCCGCCAGTGCCGAGAAATAGGCGACCTCGCCGGCGGCGGCAGCGGCTGCAGCGCCGAAGCCCGCGATGCTCGCGACGTTCTCCGTGCCGGCGCGCCGTCCGCGCTCCTGCCCCCCACCGATCAACAAGGGCGGCAGCGGCGCGTCGACCCGCGCGATCAGCGCGCCGACGCCCTTCGGCCCGCCGAGCTTGTGGCCCGAGATGGTCATGAAGGTCAGCGACGAGCGGCCGAACTCGAGGGGTAAGCGGCCAGCGACCTGCACGGCGTCGGTCATCACGACGAGCCCGTGCGCGGCTGCGAGGTCGGCTGCGTCCTGCAACGGCTGGATGACGCCGGTTTCATTGTTGGCCGATTGCAGCGCCAGCAGTGTGCGGCCAGGCGCCTGCGACAGCCGTTCGTGATGGGCGGCGAGCCAGGCGTCGAGACGGGCGACGTCGATGCGGCCCGATTGACCGACCGGCAGCTCAAGGGTGCGCGCCTGGCTGGCCAGCACGGGCGCCACCACCGACGGGTGCTCGAGCCGCGACGTAACGATGCTGTCCCAGGCCCGGCCGCAGATCCAGTTGTTGGCCTCGCTCGCGCCGCTTGTGAACACGACCTCGGCGGGCTTGGCGCCGACCAGATGGGCGACCTTCTCGCGAGCATCCTCGACGATGCGCCGGGCGCGACGGCCCTCCGCATGCACCGACGACGGATTGCCGACGAGATCGAACGCGGCCAGCATCGCCGACCGCGCCTCGGGCCTGAGCGGCGCGGAGGCGTTCCAGTCGAGATAGTGCCGCGCGAAGCTCGTCATCGCACCACCTCGTGCGGGGCGAGCAGCGAGAAGGCGGCGGGTGCACGCAGGTGATCGGGAATGCCCGCGATCACATCCTGCAGCGTCACCTGAGCCAAAAAATGCGCGATCTGCTCGCCGAGGGCGTCCCACAGGTCGTGCGTGAGGCAGCGCTCGGTGCCAAGGCACGGCGAGCCCTGCTCGCCGGCGCACCGGGTCATGCGCACCTCCTCCTCGACCGCCGCCATCACCTCGGCGACGGTGATCAAGACGGCAGGCCGGCCGAGCCGGTAGCCGCCGGTGCGTCCGCGCACGCTCTCGACGAGGCCCGCGCGGCGCAGGCGTCCAAACAACTGCTCGAGGTAGGCTAAGGAGACGCGCTGGCGGTCGGCGATCTGGGACAGCGGCACGGCATCGGCGTCGGCGTGCTTGGCGAGATCCGCCATCGCCATCACCGCATACCGGCCCCTTGTGTTGAGATCCACGCCACGACACTCCTGGACAGAACCGCGCAATGGACTGAGCGCTCGGTGCGAAAGAGCTTGCGTTTCGCAGCCGGGGCCATGCTAAAAGCCCCGTTCGGCGCGCACGTCTCTCGACGGCTCGGGTCGGTTACCGGCTCGCGAACTCACCGGCACCCAAACACCGTCACTGAACTTCGAACGGTTCTAAACTCGAGCGGTATATGGAAATTCCGAGCGAGCAAGTCAAGTATATTCCCCGCCGGTGCTGACGCAGCGCTGCCGAACCAATCGAACGACGCGTCCGCGCTATCCTTCGTGTCGCCGACACATCCCTCGCAGACCTAACCCTTCGAAGACCTGGAGCCCGACGATCCCCGATGCCTGAGATCATCATCAATGGCCCCGCCGGCCGCCTCGAGGCCCGCTACCATCACGTCGGCCGCATCGACAGCCCGATCGCCTTGATTCTGCATCCGCACCCGCAGTTCGGCGGGACGATGAACAATCAGATCGTGTACAGTCTCTACTACACCTTTATCGAGCGCGGCTTCTCGGTGCTGCGCTTCAATTTCCGCGGAGTCGGCCGCAGCCAGGGCTATTGGGACGGCGGACCGGGCGAGCTTGCAGACGCCGCATCGGCCCTCGACTGGCTGCAGATCGTCAAGCCCGATGCCAAGTACTGCTGGATCGCCGGCGTCTCGTTCGGCACCTGGATCGCCATGCAGCTGCTGATGCGCCGCCCGGAGATCGACGGCTTCATCTGCGTGGCGCCGCCCTCGAACCTCTATGATTTCTCGTTCCTAGCGCCGTGCCCGTCTTCGGGCCTGATGATCAACGGCGACAAGGACCGCGTGGTACCCTCCAACTC
>JANOJW010000469.1:0-3653 GCA_031418955.1 Hyphomicrobiales bacterium
CGCCCCTCTTGCTCGAGATACGTCAAGGCCTTCGAGTTGTTGTCCGTCGAGTCGAACTCCGGCGTGGATCCGGGCGCGCCTTCGGGTGGAGCCCCCGAGCAGGCGAGTGCTGCGACCATCGCTGCCGCTGCCAAGGCGGTCAGCGATGCGCAGCGCACGTCGGTGCCGGTGGCCGGCGCTGCAGCACCCAAGTCTGCCGATCCCAAACCTGCAGATCCGAAACCGGCCGACGCCAAAGCCGGCGACCGCAAACCGACGTCGACGTGGTCCGTCGAGACCGCCCTCGGCGATCGCGACGCGCCAAAGTCGGCCGTACCCCTCACCGCGCAAGCCAATCAGCGCGGCATCCGACGCTTCCTGTCGCATGCAGTGGCCGGTGTCCTCGGCGGCGCACTCGCACTGTTGGGCGGGCAGCAGATGCTACCCATGCTCGGTCTCGACGCCGGTCGCGGGACGCCGCCGTCGGCCGCAAGCCTGCCGCCCGACGTCGCAGGTCGCATCGCGGGTTTGGAAAAGACCGTGCGCGAGCGCCTCGCCACACCGGCCGCCGATCCGGGGGACGCCATCAAGGAGAGCAACGCGCGCATCGCCGAGCTGACACGGCAGGCGACGGCGCTCGCCGAGGCGCAGAAGAAGCTCGCGTTGGAGAACGCAGCTTTGAAAGACGCACTGGCGCAGCGTCCAGCAGGTGCTGCCGACGCCGAGAAGCTGACGCGGCTCGAAGAGCAGCTCGCCCAGATGGTGGCGGCGGCCGCAGCCGATCCGCAGCGTGCCGGCAGGTTGCCCCAGATCGCCGGCCTGGTCGGCCAGGTGCGCGACCTCGAGACCGCGGTCAACAACCGCCTCGGGACCCTGCGCAAGGACCTCGGACAGGAGATCGACAACCGCATCGCCGCGACCGCGGAAGCCGGCGAGACGGCGAAATCCGGCACCGTGCGGCTCGACCGTGAAGTGACGGGCCTGAAAAGCGAAGCCGCCCGCCTCACGCAGCGCGTCGAACAGCTCAAAACCAGCGCCGACAAGCTCGAGGAAGCCCTGAAATCGCTGCGCGACGAGGCTGGCAGCATGAAAACCTCGCTGGAGGCGGTCGACGGTCGCGCGAAGGCCGCAGCCAAGCCCGCCGACGTCGCCCAGGCGGTGGCGCCTGTCGCCCAGAAGGTCACCCAGATCGAACAGAGCCTCGCTGGCATCGTCCGCGCCGAGGACGATCGCAAGTCGAATGCCGAGCGCATCGTGCTCTCGCTGGAGCTGGGCAACCTGAAACGCGCGATGGACCGCGGCGTCAGCTACCGGCCCGAGCTTGCCGAGGTGCGACGCGTCGCCGGCGACCGCGTCGACCTCAAAGCCCTCGAGCGCTTCCAGGCCGAGGGCGTGCCGACGCTCGTCACGCTCGCCAAGGAGTTCGAGAAGGTCGCAAACCAGGTGGTGGACGCCGCCGCCGAGCAGCCTGGCGCCTCCGTCGTCGACCGCATGCTGGCCAGCGCCAAGACTATCGTGCGCGTGCGTCGGAGCGAGTATGCCGCCGACGACGCCTCAGCCGAGGCCGTCGTCACGCGCATGGAAGCGGCGTTGCGCGACGGCAAGCTCGCCGACGTGCTCGCTGAATCCAAAAAGCTCGGCGACAAGGCGCGCGCCCCGTCAGCCGACTGGCTGCGCAAGGTCGAGGCGCGCCAGACAGTCGATGCAGCCCTCGTCGCCATCGAGCGCGCGCTGAAGGACTCGCTTGGCGCCGGTGGCGCGACACGGTCCGAGGCACCGAAAGGGACGAAGCAATGATCCGGCTGGTTCTCTATCTTGTCGCCGTCGGTGCGCTCGCCATGGGGCTTGCGTGGCTCGCCGAGCATCCGGGCACGCTCGCCATCGACTGGCATGGCTACACGATGAAGACGAGCGTGTTTCGCGCCGTCGTGCTGCTGGCCTTCCTAGTCGCGCTCGCCACGCTGATCTGGACCATCGGTCGCCAGATCTGGCAGAGCCCGGCGACCGTCGGCCAGTTCTTCAACCGCCGCCGCCAGGAGCGCGGCCTCGATGCGCTCTCGAGCGGCATGATCGCGATCGGCGCCGGCGACCGCTCGCTCGCGACGAAGTATGCGGTGCAGGCGAGAAAGGCGCTGCCCAACGAGCCGCTGACGCACCTGCTGCGCGCGCAGGCGGCTCAGCTGCAAGGCGACCGCGCCACCTCGCGCCGCATCTTCGAGGCCATGCTGTCGACGCCCGACACCGAGCTGCTGGGCCTGCGCGGCCTCTACCTGGAGGCCGAGCGCGAGGGGGAGGCGGAAGCCGCGCGCCAGTTCGCCGAACGGGCACTAGGCCTCAATCCCAGGCTCGGCTGGCCGGTCGACGCGCTATTCGACATCCAGTGCGTAGCGCTGGACTGGGTCGGCGCGCTCGAGACGCTCGCCACGGGCAAGAAGCACGGCCACATCGAGAAGGCGGACGCCGATCGCCGGCGCGCCGTGCTGCTCGCCGCGCAAGCGCAGGAGATCGAGGACGAGAACGGCGCCAAGGCGCTGGAACTCGCAAGCGAGGCGCACAGCCTCGCGGCCGACCTGGTGCCAGCCGCGGCAATCGCCGGCCGCCAGCTGGCCTCGCGCGGCAACACCGCACGCGCAGCCCGCATCATCGAGCGCACGTGGAAGCAGTCGCCGCATCCCGATCTCGCCGTCGTCTATGCGTTCGCCCGGCCGGGTGACAGCCCGCGCGACCGCCTCGAGCGCATCAAGCGGCTGGCCAGGTCGACGCCGCACTCGCCCGAGGGGCCGATCGCGGTCGCCGCCGCCGCCGTCGAGGCGAAGTCCTGGGGCGAGGCGCGTGAGGCACTGGCGCCCCTGCTCGAGTCCCGCCTGTCGCAACGTATCTGCACACTGATGGCGCGCATCGAGGGCGAGCAGCACAACGACACGGGCCGCGTGCGCGAGTGGCTGGCGCGCACCGTCAACGCGCCGCGCGATCCGGTCTGGACCGCCGACGGCATCGTCTCGGATCAGTGGTCGGCGACGTCGCCGGTGACCGGCGCGCTCGATGCCTTCCAGTGGCGCGTGCCCGTCGAGACCGCGACGGCGTCCTCGGAGGCCGAACGTCTGGACAAGCTCGAGGAGCTGGTTTCGCTCGGCACGCGGCCACGGGCGGATGCTGCGATTGGCGTGCGAGGCCTGGCCGCCGGGGATGAAGAGCGCGCACCCACTCCGAATGCGCGCGGTCCAGCGAAATCCGATACGCCTCCGCATCCCCGCTCGCCGGCCGCCACGAGCGAGCGGTCGATCGACCTGGCAATCACGCCGCAGGACGCGCCCGCTGCCAGCAACGGTGCAGGAATCGCGCCGCCGATGCCGGCTAAGCCCCGTCCGGTTCCGCAAGCGGCCGCCACGCGCGCCGGCACACGGCCCGAACCGGTGGGGATCGCCAGCGGCGTCGGCGGCGCAATGTCGCGCAGCTACGCGCCGCCGCCGCCCGCCGATCCAGGGGCCGAGGACGACGCCGAGCCGGTGAATCCGCGCGGGCCCACCGCCTCGCGCGGCGGCTGACCAGGCTCACGCGGTCACTCCAACGGATCGGGCATCGGCCGAGCTGCTGGCGTGACCTCGTGGCGGAGCGGAAGCTTGAGGAGAACACCGATGCCGAAGGCGTCTACTTTTCGACCGGCCCGCATCGAT
>JANOJW010000470.1:0-1804 GCA_031418955.1 Hyphomicrobiales bacterium
TTGCGAGGGGCCATCGAAGGGCCGCTCCAGCATGGGAGCCAGCCGCGCCCGTACCTCGTCGGGCGACACACCTTGTCCCCGTAACTCGGCAAGCCCAGTCGACCGGTCGCGCTTGGAAAGCTTCTTCCCGTCGGCCCCCAGGATCAGCCGGTGGTGCGCATAGATCGGCGCCGGCAGCCCGAGCAGGATCTGCAGCAGCCGATGGATGTCGGTCGACGGGCGGATATCCTGCCCCCGCGTCACGATCGAGATGCCTTGCCGCGCATCGTCCACCACCACCGACAGGTGATAGCTCGTCGGCGTGCCCTTGCGCTGGATCACCACGTCCCCCCAGCGCTCCGGCTCGATCGCGACCCGCCTCGGCGCAAGATCATCGCCGATCTCCGTGAACGCCATCACTTCCGGCCCCCCAAGACGTCGCGCCGCCTCGATCGCGCGCGGCATGTCGAGCCGCACCGCAAACGCTTGGGCCCCGGCCTTGCGCCGTTGAATCTCGCCCCGCTCGAGACCCTTGTGCAGACCCGCGCAGATCGCCGCACCGTCGGGGTCGACCGCACCCACTCCTGCCGCAGCCAGAATCTCGCTGCGTGTCGCAAAGCACGTATAAAGCAGGCCCATCGCCTCGAGCCGCGACGCTGCATCCCCGTAGAACGAGAAATGCTCCGACTGCCTGAGCACCGGCTCCTCCCACCGCAATCCGACCCAAGCCAGATCCTCGAGCATCGCCCCGACGAGTTCGGGCCGGCACCGCTCGACATCGGTGTCCTCGATGCGCAACAGGAACCTTCCCTCCAGCCGCCGCATCAGGTCCATGCACATGAACCCGGACAGTGCATGGCCAAGATGCACGCGCCCCGTCGGGCTCGGCGCCAGCCGCGTGACCGGCGGACGCCCAAGCAGGACCTCCGCCTTGAAGCGTTCGATCGAAGCTGTCATGGCTGCATGATGCCCTCGGTCAGCCGCCCGCGTCCAATGCGCCAGCCCAAATCCAGGCCGCACCTGGCCGTGATCCGCAGTGAGGACGACATCCTGGCAGGCGTGCGAACGCTCCGCCGCAAGTGCCCCGTGATCCGCCGCATGCACGACCTCGCCGGCGACCCGCCGCTGCGCCTCCGCGAGCCGGGCTTGGAAGGCCTCGCCCGCATCATCGTCGGCCAGCAGGTGTCGGTCGCTAGCGCCGACGCCATCTGGCAGCGTACGCGCGCCACGGTGGAGCCCTTCGAGGCGGCGACGCTGCTCGCCTTGGACGACGACGCGCTGCGTACAACCGGCCTGTCGCGCCCCAAGGTCAAGGCCCTCCGCGCGATTGCTACGGCGATCGAGCACGGCGGCCTCGATCTCGCAGCGCTTCGCAGTTATGAGGACGACGCGGCCAAGGATGCCCTCTGCGCTATCAGCGGCATCGGCCCCTGGACCGCCGACGTCTTCATTCTGTTCTGCATGGGCCGCGCCGACGCCTTTGCCCCGGGCGACCTGGCGCTCCAGGTCGCCGCCCAGATGGCCTTCGACCTCGACGCCCGCCCATCCCCCGACGCGCTGACTGACATCGCCGAGCGCTGGCGACCATGGCGAGGCGTTGCAGCGCGCTTGCTTTGGGCCTACTACAGGCACGTCAAGGAGGCGCGCTCCGGCGCCCCTGTCTGAATTGAAACTTTGCAGCCTGAGGGCTTGGCCTCTTCGTAAGCCGGGCTATAGTGACGCATGGACAAAAAAGACCCCAAAGACACCGAAGACCTCTCGTTCCGACAGGACGAGCTGCCCGCCGACCGCTCGCTGGTCATCGTGGATGACGACAAGGCGTTCC
>JANOJW010000471.1:0-7847 GCA_031418955.1 Hyphomicrobiales bacterium
TGCCTGTCGAGTACCGATCGGAAGGCTCGGCCGTGTTCCATCTGTTGCGCAATCTCGGATCGAGCCTGTTCATCTCGATCGCGGTCGCCGAGATCATCCGCACGACTGGGGCCAACTACAGCCGCATGACCGAGCTCATGAACGCCAACAACAAGGCGCTGCAATTATCCTGGGTCACCGGCGCATGGTCTGTCGACACGATCCCGGGCCTCGCGCGCATCGCCAAGGAGATGACGCGGCAGTCGACGATGATCGGCTTCTCCAACGCTTTCGTGCTCTACACATTGCTCTCTGCGCTCGCGATCCCGCTGTGCATGCTGGTGAAGCCGCCGCGTCGCACGACGATATAGGTCTGCAACCACGGCCCACCCTAGTCATCGACAGGCATCGAGTCCCGCCATGACCCTCGCCTTCGACCAGCAGGTGACGTTCCTCTACGTGCGCGATCTCGAGGCGAGTACGCGCTTCTACGGCGAGACGGTCGGGCTCGAGCTGGTGCTCGATCAGGGGCCGGCGCGCATCTTTCGCATCGGCCGCGGCAATGCCTTTCTCGGCATCTGCCTGTCGTCCGCGGTGCAGCAGGCGCCGCCGCCCGATCGCGCGCCGCTCGGCGTAATCGTCACCTTCGTCGCCGACGACGTGGACGGCGCGTATGCGGCGCTGGTGGCCAAAGGTGTGGCGTTCGAGAAGGCGCCGGCCCTCAACGCCACGTACCGGATCTACAACTGCTTCTTCCGCGATCCCGACGGCTACCTGCTCGAGATCCAGCGGTTCCTGTCGCCCGAGTGGCCGCGCTCGACGGCCACTGAGTAGGTGCAGGCTGAAGCCAGGCACCGACTGACCGACTGATGCTCGACATGAGGCGCGGGATCGGGCACATGCCGCGCAACCCATCGAGTTCGAGCAGGAGCAGACATGGCCGAGTGGATCGAGACGTACCGGGGTGTGGTCAGCGCGTGGGAATGCGACATCGTCGAGCACTTCACCATCGCCTACTACTTCGACCGGTTCGCGGACGCGACGCGTAATCTGATCGAACTGATTGGGGAGGCAGAGAGCCTCGGAGCCGCGGCCGGCGCGCCAGGCTCGCGTCTTGTCGCCACGTTCCAGCATGAATTGCGGGCGGGCGCTGCGCACCACATCCTCTCGGCTGTGACCGGCGTCGAGGCAACGGCGCTGCAGCTCGGGCATCAGGTCATCGATACGACCAGCGGCAAGGTCGTCACGTGGGTCGCCGAAACGCTACCGCTGGCGGCAAACGTCCCGTGCGCGACGCGCCAGACTCTCGCTGCACGGGTGATGCCATGGACGGGCCCCGAAATTCCGAAACCGAACAATGTGAAATCCACCGGTGCGCTGACCGCGCGCGATCGCGTGAAGCCCTGGGAGATCGACGAGCGCGGACGGCTGTCGCTGCCCGACTTCGTGCATCGCTTCTCGGGCGCGGGCATGCATTTGCTGACCTCGATCGGCTTGACCAGCGACTACATGCACAAGAACCGCCGGGGCTTCTCGACGTTCCTGCTCGATTTCGAGATCGCCGGCGCGGCGAAGGCGGGTGATCGCATCGATGTGGTGACGACGGTCGCCCATCTCGGCAACACGTCGCTGAAGTATGTGCATCACATGACGGGCGCCGACGGCCGCGCCATCGCGTCGATGGTGCAAGCGGGCGTGCAGCTCGATCTCGACGCCCGCCGCCCTGCCCCGATGCTGCCTGAGATCCGCGCGGCGATCGAGGCGCGGCTGAGGACGTAAACCGCAGGCCGACGCGCGTCGGGCGCAATTGGCCGCAGGGGCAAGATCTTCTGGCTTGTGTGCACTCGCCGCGTGGAGTGAAAATGCAATCCGCGCCCGCCGCGCCGCGTCAACCGGAGAGCTCGAT
Organism: Hyphomicrobiales bacterium; assembly: GCA_031418955.1. Classification (GTDB taxonomy): domain Bacteria; phylum Pseudomonadota; class Alphaproteobacteria; order Rhizobiales; family Hyphomicrobiaceae. The sequence goes on from JANOJW010000471.1 coordinate 1,886, forward strand.
GTCGGATACTCACCCCGCGCCTGCCGCCATGCACGCCGTGCGCCTGCAGGTGATGTGGAACCGCCTCATCTCCGTCGTCGAGGAGCAGGCGCAGACGCTGGTGCGGACCTCGTTCTCGACCTCGGTGCGCGAAGCCGGCGACCTCTCGGCCGGCGTGTTCGACGTCGCGGGTCGTATGCTCGCGCAGGCGGTGACCGGCACGCCCGGCCACATCAACTCGATGGCGGCGAGCGTGCGCCACTTCCTCGACGCGTTTCCGTCAGCGACCATGAAGGACGGCGACGTCTACATCACCAACGATCCATGGAAGGGCACCGGACATCTGCACGACTTCACGATCGTGACGCCGACGTTCCGCAAGGAGCGCCTCGTCGCGCTGTTCGCCTCGACCAGCCACGTCGTGGACGTCGGGGGCTTAGGGCTGTCGCCCGACAGCCGTCAGGTTTATCACGAGGGCATCCAGGTGCCGCTGATGCATCTCGTGGAGGCTGGCCGCATCAACGAGTGGCTGGTGCGGCTGATCTGCCAGAACGTGCGCGAGCCGGTGCAGGTCGAGGGAGATCTCTACGCGCTGATCGCCTGCAACGAGCGCGGCTCCGAGCGCCTCAACGCGATGATGGACGAGTACCGCCTCGACGACATCGGCGAACTCGGCTCCCACATCATCCGCCAGAGCCGGCAGGGCATGGCCGACGCGATCGCCAAGCTGCCGCAGGGTACGTGGAAGAACGCCATGCGCATCGACGGGTTCGAGGCGCCGATCGATCTCGTCGCGACCGTGACCATCGGTTCCGACGAGATCCGCGTCGACTGGACGGGAAGCTCGGGCGTGTCGAGCTACGGCATCAACTGCCCGCTCTGCTACACCGACGCCTACACCTCGTTCGGCGTGAAGTGCGCGGTGGCGCCCGAGATCCCGAACAATGCGGGATCGCTCGATGCGATCAAGGTGACGGCGCCCGAGGCGACGATCGTCAACGCGCCGTTTCCGTGCGCGGTGGTGGCGCGGGCCACGATTGGCCACATGCTGCCCGACGTGGTGTTCGGCTGCCTCGACCAGGCGGTTGCGGACTGGGTGCCGACCGAGGGCACCGCGAACTTGTGGAACATCCGCCTGGCGGCTGGCCACGGCATCACGGGGCGCGTCGGCGATGCCTTCACGCCGTTCTCCGTGACGAGCTTCCACTCGGGCGGCACGGGGGCGCGGCCCGGCCAAGATGGCCTCTCGGCGACGCCGTTTCCCTCGGGCGTGCGCAATGTGCCCGTCGAGATCACCGAGGCGATCACGCCGATGGTGTTCTGGCGCAAGGATCTGCGTGTCGATTCGGGCGGCCCCGGCCGGACGCGCGGCGGCCTTGGCCAGATCGTCGAGATCGGCAGCCGCGAGACTGCGCCGTTCGGCATCCACGCCGTGTTCGAGCGCGTCGTGTTTCCCCCGCGCGGACGCCACGGCGGCATGGCCGGCGCCAATGGTCGCGTGTCGTGTGTGGGTGGTGCGCCGCTGCGGCCGAAAGGATTCCAGGTGATCCCGGCCGGCGAGCGCATCCTGATCGAGATGCCGGGCGGCGGCGGCCTCGGCGATCCCGCAACGCGCGATGCAACGAGGGTTGCCGCCGACGTGGCGCTCGGCCTCGTCAGCGTCGAGGCCGCGCGGCGCGACTACAAGGTGGCAGCGTCGGCGGACGGCACGCTCGACGCGGCCGAGACGGCGAGGTTGCGGGGCAGGCTTGCGTGAACGGCCGGCGGCTTCGGCGTTGGTCTTCCCGACAGCGGGAGGGCGGCGTACTTCTACATCACCGTGCGACTTGCGGTCTGCGGCCGTGCGCCCATATGACCAGGATCGCCGTTGGGGAGCCCCGTCCGTGATGATCCGATTTGCCGTGCTCGCCGCCCTGCTTTCAGCGCTGCCGATCCTGGCGGCGGCGCCGGCGCACGCGCAATACGACCGCGAGGGCCGCTACGTGCCATCGCCGATGGGCGTGCCTCGCGATCCAATGGCGCGACCGGTGCCGCTGTATTCCGGCAAGCCCGGCGAGGCGATCGGCACGCCGTGGGAGGCGCCGCTCGGCCCCGCGCCGCCGCTCAGCCCGATCAAGCCGCGCGTCGGTGCGCCGCCGTCGTCGGGCTCGGCGCCGATCAGCGTGTCGCGCTGCGAGGCCGGCTGGTCGCGAAAGCTGCGCATGCCGCAACGGGAGTTCGAGGTCCGCTGCCGCAAGCTGCTGCGCTCGCGCGGCTCGTGAGCGGCGCCTGATCGGGCGCGATCAGTACATCGTCTCCTCGAGGCGCTTGGGGTATGCCGCGTCGTAGGCGGCGCCGTCGAAGTCGCCGTTGGTCAGACACGCCAGGATTTCGCCAGCCGACGGCAACTCGGAGCGGGCGAGCTGCGCCTTGGCATCCCACAGTCGCGCGCGCACGAAGGCCTTCGGACACTGGAAGTAGACGCGCTCGGCCGTCACCTTGATAACGCTCCTTGGCAGCTTGCCGCGGATCGCGAACGATTGGAGCAGCTCGGGATCGGTGCGCAGCTCGGCGCGGCCGTTGATGCGCAGCGTATTGCCGATGCCCGGGATCATGAACAGCAGCGCGACGCGCGGGTCGCGCACGATGTTGCGCAGCGAGTCGACGCGGTTGTTGCCGCGCCGGTCCGGGATCAGCACGGTTTTCGGATCGGCGATGCGGCAGAAGCCGGCCGGGTCGCCGCGTGGCGAGCAATCGAGACCCTCGGGTCCGACAGTGGCGACAACGACGAACGGCGACTTCTCGACGAACGGCCGGTACGCGTCCGAGATGTGGTCGATCTCCTTGACGACCGCTGCCTGGACGGGCTCGCCGTAGAGGCGGTCGATCTCCTCGAGGGTGGTGATGGCGGACATAGGCGCACCTCCGTTGGGTTCTCGGACCAAGACTTGCCGGAGTTCGATCCCGGCGCAAGGGCCACGGTCGAGTTGGCCGCGGCGATTAACCGAGTTCGCGCCGAAACAGGGTTAACTCGCACAGTTGCGTTCCGGCAGCGATTCAGGACCCGGCCGCTACCCCGGTAGCTGGAGGCAGTGCGATCACGCGGCACGAGCTTGCACGAGGCTGCGCGAGGCATTCGGCGCATCAAGAGGGGTCGATCGAGGGTCGGTTTTTTGGATTTGGCCGATTCCGAGCAGTCCCTTGCGGACTCTGAGCAAGGGGTCAGCCCCGAAGGTCTGACCCAACGCATCTCATTCCGGCTACACATCAACTGCGCTTGGGGTCGCCTTTGGCCGGCGGGTCGCGCTCGAGCGCCTCCTTGATCCGCTGCCGGTCGACCTTCACCTCGAGGCCGGCGCGCTCGAGCTGGATCAGCATCGGCGAGCGGCTGTCGCGGTTCTGCCAGCCGCGGTTCAGCGCCTCCTGCATCTCGGCAAAGGCGATGTTGGCGACGCGCATCGGCACACCGAGCTCGCGGCCAAGCTCGGTCGCCAGCCGCATATCCTTGTGCGCGAGCTTCAAGGCGAACTGCGGCGGGTCGTAGATGCCGGGCAGGAACTGGTCGACGAGGCCATCGAAGGTGCGTCCGCGTCCACGCGCGCCGCCGCGTACGGCCTCCCACAGCGCCAAGGGCTCGACGCCACCCTTGATGCCCATCGAGAACACCTCGGCCAGCGCCGCGTTGATGCAGTAGCCGGCGCAGTTGTGCACGAGCTTGGCGACCGAGCCGGCGCCGATCGGGCCGACGTAGCGCGCCTGGTCGCCGATCGCATCGAGCAGCGCCTTGTGCTCGGTGTAGGTCGCCTCGTCACCGCCGATCCACAGCGCGAGCTTCCCCGACCGGGCGCCGTTGGGACCGCCGGAAACCGGCGCATCGAGGAACCGCAGCCCCTTTGCCGCGAACGCTGCCTCGATCTGGCGCACCAGCGTCGGCGAGTTGGTCGACAGATCGAAGAACGCCGCGCCCTTTTTCAGGCCGCCGATGACACCGTCGCGGCCGAGCGTCACCGCTTCGACCTCGGGCGGTCCGGGCAGCGAGGCGAAGATCACGTCGCACTGTTCGGCCAACGCGCGCGGGCTGTCGGCCCAGACCGCGCCCTTTGCGATGTGCGGCTCGGCCGACGTTCGATTGATGTCGTAGACGACGAGGCCATGGTTCGACTTGGCGAGATGGGCCTGCAGGTTGGACGCCATGCTGGCGCCCATGGTGCCCAGGCCGATGAATCCGACTTTCATTGGAACTCCACTTCCCCCTCTCCCCGCTGTCTGCACGTCAACGGGGAGAGGGTCGGGGTGAGGGGCGGCAACGGGCACTGAGATCGGCGCTGTTAGGCTCGAGCAAGCGGTCGCCCCTCACCCTAACCCTCTCCCTCTCCCCGTCGCACGTGCGTCATGGCGAAGCCATGCTCCGCATGGACGCGATGGGGAGAGGGGACGAGCATCACGTCTTCTCATTCGCCTCGAAGGTGTCCTTCAGCACCAGCGAGGCGGACATGGCGACCGGCCAGCCGCCGTAGAACGCGAGGTGGGTGACGAGCTCCGACAGCTCCTCCTTGGTCACGCCGTTGTCCAGCGCGCGCTGCGAATGACCGACGAATTGCTCGGTGCGGTTCATGGCGACGAGCGCTGCACAGGTGATGAGGCTGCGGTCGCGCTTGGAGAGGCCGGGCCGCTCCCAGACGTCGCCGAACAGCACCTTCTCGGTGAGATCGATCAGCTTGGGAACCGTCTTGCGCACCTTGTCGCGATTGGCAGAAGGCGGGGTCTTGGCCATGACGTCAGTCCTCTCGTTCCAGGAAAGTCACCCGATGTTAGACCTCGCCCGCGCCGCATGGCCAGTGCTTCTCTTCGAGGGGCAGGGCTGCTGGTTGCGCGGTCTCGCCCGTGGTGTCAGTTTGGCGAGCCAAACGAACCCCACCTTGCGAGACCAAAATGAGCCGCGCTGCCGCCATCGCCAATGCCGAGGCCTACGTCGACTGCGGCGAGTTCGAGGCGGAGCTGACGCGCCGGGTGGCGATCAAGACCGAGAGCCAGAAGTTTCCCGATCCGGGCTCAATCGCCGAATGCCACCGCTATCTGGGCGAGGAGATGCGGGCTGCCTTCGAGGCGATGGGCTTCGCATGCAAGGTCTATGACAATCCGTTCGCCGGCCAAGGCCCCGTGCTGCTCGCCACGCGCCTCGAGGATTCGAAATTGCCGACCGTGCTCGGCTACGGCCACGGCGATGTCGTGCGCGGCATGGACGAGCAGTGGACGAAGGGCCAGGGTCCGTGGGTGACGGCGCGCGACGGCGATCGGCTCTATGGCCGCGGCACGGCGGACAACAAGGGCCAGCACACCCTCAACATGGCGGCGCTGCGCGCGGTGATGCTGGAGCGTGGCGGCCGCCTCGGCTTCAACGCGAAGTTCATGATCGAGATGGGCGAGGAGGCAGGCTCCAAGGGCCTCTACGAGCTGGTCGCCGCGCACAGGGGAGACTTTGCGGCGGACGTGCTGGTCGCATCCGACGGTCCGCGCGTCAGGAGCGACCGGCCGACGCTGTCGCTGGGCTGCCGCGGCGCCATGAACTTCGACCTCGTGTGTGATCTGCGCGAGGGCGGGCATCACTCGGGCAACTGGGGCGGGCTGATTGCAAACCCTGGCTTCCTGCTGGCGCATGCGCTCGCATCCATCGTCGGCGCCAAGGGCGAGCTGCTGGTCGAGGCGTTGAAAGCGCCGCCGATGTCGAAAGCGGTGCGTGACGTGCTCGCCGACGTCGAGGTCGACGGCGGCGATCAGGGCCCTAAGGTCGACGCGTGGTGGGGCGAGCCGGACTTGAAACCCGCCGAGCGTGTCTATGCCGCGAACACGTTCAACATCCTGACGTTCTGGACCGGCACGCCGGGCCGCCCGGTCAATGCGATCCCGCCGAAGGCCATCGCCAACTGCCAGCTTCGCTTCGTGGCGGGAACCAACGCTGCAACCGTCATTCACGCGCTCGAAGCGCATCTGGCCACCAACGGCC
>JANOJW010000472.1:0-2392 GCA_031418955.1 Hyphomicrobiales bacterium
CAGCCCGCGCTGATCGACCAGGTTCACGACCGGCTGCTGGCCGCCGTCGTGGACGGCACCTTGGCGCCCGGCCGGCGGCTGACTCAGGACGAGATCGCCCTGATGCTGGGTGTCTCGCGCCAGCCGGTCAGCCACGCCATCCAGATGTTGCGCCGCCGCGGCCTGCTGATCGATGCGGGCAAGCGCGGCATCGCCGTGGCGCCGATCGACGCAATCCGCATCCGCGATCTCTACCAGGTGCGCGCGGCGCTCGACGGGCTTGCCGCCGAGCTCGCGGCTGTCCGGTGCAAGGCCGGCACTGCGCCGAAGGGGGAATTGGCGGGTTTGAATGCCGCGCTCGAGGCTGGCGCTCAGGAGGTGATGGCCGGCATCACCAACTTTGCCCACCTTGTCGAGGCCGACGTCGCGTTCCATTCGGCGCTGCTTCGCCTCTCGGGCAACTCGGCGATCGTCGAGACGGTTGCCGAGCAGTGGCCGCACTTTCGGCGCTCGATGCGGCACGTACTCGAGGGCGACGAGATCGCCAAGCGGGTGTGGCGCGAGCATGCGCTGATCTCGCAGGCTGTGCTGCTCGGGCGGGCCGAGGAGGCGGGGGCGTTGGCCCGCCAGCATGCTGTGCGCGCTGCCGAGGACACAGTACGCCGGATCGACGACGCCCCTCGCGCCTGACTGCGGCGACTTACCCCGCGCAACTGGCCACCACTCGCGATTCGCTTGCTTGGTTCCCACTACTCACTACTCACTACTCACTACTCACTAGTCACCACTGGCACTCACTCGTCAAACGGAGGAAACGCCCATGAAGCTGACGCAAGCCCAGATCCAGCAGTTCCACACCGACGGCTGGTTGTTCCTGCCCGAGCTGTTCACACCCGAGGAGATCGCGGTGCTGCGCGAGGAGAGCGCGCACGTGCTCGGCTCCGACCGCCCCGAGATCTGGCGCGAGAAGAACGGCGCGCCGCGCACCGCATTCGCCGCCCACACCTACAACGAGGCGTTCGGCATCCTCGGCCGCCACCCGCGCATGATCAATCCCGTCGAGCAGGTGTTCGGCGAGAAGGTCTACATGCACCAGTACAAGATCAACGCGAAGGCGAAGTTCGACGGCGACGTGTGGCAATGGCACCAGGACTACGCAACCTGGATGCGCGACGACGGCATGCCCGAGCCGCGCGCCATGAACATCTCGATCTTCCTCGACGAGGTGTATCCGTTCAACGGCGCTCTGATGCTGGTGCCCCGCTCGCAGAAGCACGGCAATATCTCGGCTGCGCACGACACCGCGACCACCGCCTACCCGCTGTGGACACTCGACAACCCGACTGTCGAGACGCTCGTGAAGGAGGGCGGTATCGTCGCGCCGACCGGCAAGCCCGGCGGCATGCTGATGTTCCACGGCAACCTCGTGCACGGCTCGGCCGGCAACATCACGCCGTACAATCGACGGATCGTGTACCTGACGCTGAACTCGGTCTCCAACCACATCCGCAAGCCGACGCGGCCCGAGTGGATCGCGCATCAGGACTTCACGCCGATCGTGCCGGTCGCCGACGACGCGCTCGCGCAGTACGCCCGCCGCTATAAGCAGCAGGCGGCGGAGTGACGGGTCGCGCATAGGCTGCAGTTGTCGCCGCCGCCATCGCGATCGATGGCGGCGGCGGCTGCCTCGGTGCCCTCAGCGGTGATCCAGGGCTGCATTCGGAATTCCAAATGCGGCTGTTGGAGCGCCTTCCAGTCAGCACCGTCAAGTCCCGCGGCGCCGCCAGACTGGCGCGACCATGCAAACTGTATTCAGGATGCGAATTCCTGGCGCTTGAGGACAGCGTCTGACGTGACGGGTCGCGGCCACAGCCCCGGGCACGTTCGCAAGGATCCCAAAATGACCGCTGCCTACGATACGAGCAACGTTTTCGCCAGGATCCTGCGCGGCGAGTTACCCGCCCACAAGGTCTACGAGGACGCCGAGACGCTGGCCTTCATGGACATCATGCCCCGCTGCGAGGGGCACACCTTGGTGATCCCGAAAACGCCCGCCCGTAATGCCCTCGACGCGACGCCCAGCCAGCTCGCGGCGTGCCATGCCACCGCGCAAAAGATCGCGCGCGCCCAGCTGCGCGCCTATGGTGCGCAGGGCGTCACCATCCAGCAGTTCAACGAGCCGGCGGGGGGGCAAGTTGTGTTCCACCTGCATGTCCATGTCATCCCTCGCTGGGAGGGCGTGAAGCTCGGTTCCCACACGTCGACGATGGCGAAGGCGGAAGATCTCGCAGCGAGCTCGGCCAAGCTCCGCGCGGCGCTGGCCGGGTAAAGGACCGGGGCCGAGGAAGGGGCCGGTTGGCTGGGGCGGCAGGGTTCGAACCTACGCATGGCGGAATCAAAATCCGCTGCCTTA
>JANOJW010000473.1:0-5682 GCA_031418955.1 Hyphomicrobiales bacterium
CCTCACCCTAACCCTCTCCCCGTCGAAGCGCAGACGTCGGGGAGAGGGGACTCGCCTCACATGTGCCCGACCTCGTCGGGGATCTCATAGAACGTCGGATGGCGGTAGATCTTCGATGCCGTCGGGTCGAATAGCTGGTCCCGGTCGTTGGGATCGGAGGCGATGATCGCCGACGACGGCACCACCCACAGCGACACGCTCTCGCCACGCCGCGTGTAGACATCGCGCGCCGCCTGCAGCGCCATCTCGGCGTCGGCTGCATGCACCGAGCCGCAGTGCCGGTGCGGCAGTCCCGAGCGCGAGCGGATGAAGACCTCCCAGAGCGGTGTGGGGGCGGGCGGCGTGGATGCGGGTGTGTCGGTCATGGCGCTCTCTTCATTTGTCAGCGCGCTTGTTGCGCATCGCCTTCAAGACGGTCGGGGGTTTGCGTTTGCCCGCCTCGAGGTCGGCGTAAGCCCTGCTCCCCTTGGCAACGATGGCGATACGGCCCGCGTCGTCGTAGTGCGCACCCCAGCCGTACTGCTTTGTCAGCGGCGACGCGCGCAGGCAGGGATGCGGATTCGAGAATAGCTCGGCATGGATCGCTTTGCCTTGCACTTTCAGTTCGGCGGCGGTCAGCCCGAGCCGGGTGACATGCACGATCATGATCAGCTCCTGCTCGGTGTGTTTATAGGGGTTATTCGAGAGCAGTTCGTATTGCAACGCGGCGACGCTGGGCTTGTCTGCGCGCACGGGCGGCACGGTGCCGGTAAGGGCCGGGCAGTCGTCGGCAACAGAAATGAACGTGTTCGTATAACTCATGTCACCGCCCCGGCAGCACGACGTCGAGCGTTTTACCGCCCCAGCCACTCTTTTGGTCACGGCCTTCCACGACGACGCCGCTCACGCCCGCGGGGATCGCCACCCCGGTCAGATCGCGCGTGAACGGCTGCTCGGTCTGGTGATCGTGCAGCAGAATGCGCTCGCCGTAGACGGTGCCGTCGCGATTTCTGACGCGGAAAGCGTCGGCATAGCGAGCTGGCGTGTCATAGGGCGATGACACCGTGACGTCGAAATCGAAGACGCCCCCACCTCGCGATTTAGCCTTGACGTCCACGACATCAGGAAACGTCTGGTCGCGCGAGGTTTGTGTACGCCCCGCGCTCGCCCGTTGCCCCATCGCCAAGGTCACGCCGGCGCAGATTAGTATCGCGCGGCGACGTGACACGACGGGGTTTGTGCGCGTCATTCCTGATCCTCAAATCAACGTGCGCGCGGCGGCGGTTGCCGTGTCGCCCGTGTTGGGCGTGCCGGTCGGCTCGATCAGCAGCAGGTGCGCTTCCTCGCGCGCGACCGGCCGGTGCTCGACGCCCTTCGGCACGACGAACATCTCGCCCGCCCGCAGTGTCAGCGTGCGATCGCGCATCTCGATATCGAGTACGCCCTTCAACACCAGAAAGAAATCGTCGCTGTCATCGTGCTTGTGCCAGACGAACTCGCCCTTGACCTTGACGATCATCACGTCGTGGCCGTTGAAGGCGGCGACCGTGCGCGGCGACCAGTGCTCGGTGAACGCAGCGAGCTTTTCTGCGAGGTTGATGGGGGTGGCGGTCATCATTTCGCCGCCGCCGCCTCGCGGTGCTGCCGCAGCAGTTCCACCGCGTCGGTCGGTTTGGGTAGCGCCTCGCGGTCCTGCTCGAACAAGTCGATCACCTCGTCAGCGATTTGACAAAGCTCGTCGAACACTTGGCGCGGATCATCGCCGTGGCAGCCGCCATAGGTGAGATCGGGAATGGACCCGATGTAGCACTGATCCTCGTCCGACCACTGCACGATCAACGCATGGCGGACAGTCCGGCTCTTGCTGCCGCTGGTATTGGAGTTTGCATCATCCATGTTTGGCTCCGTTGGTCTGGATCCGCCGCGTGTCTACGCCTTGCTCTCGGCGATTGCCTCGCGCACTTCCTTGATCTGGTACTTCTGCGCGTCGCTTCCAAGCGTTCCGGATACTGTGACTTTCTTTCTCACGCGCGGGTGCCTGAAGTTCCGGTGACTACCCTTGCCGCCGGCATTCTCGAATCCGGCCCTTTCGAGATCGGCGATCAACTCCCGGATCTTCGGCGGCATCCTTGTCCCCTCACACGCCATTCTATTCCGCCGCCTGAGCCACCCTCACGGCCGCCGCCCTTGTCCGCCGCTTCGCCGCGTGCGCCATCGCCGCCTCGCGCACCCAGGCGCCGTCCGCCTCGACCTGGACGCGATGCGCCATGCGCTCTTTGTTCAGCGGCCCGTCGCCGGCGAGCACGCGCTTAAATTCGGACCAGTCGATCTCGCCGTAGTGCCAATGGCCCGACGCCTCGTCGAACGCCAAGTCCTTGTCGGGAAACGTCAGTCCGAGGATCTGGCCCTGCGGCACCGTCGCGTCGACGAACTTCTGGCGCAGCTCGTCGTTGGAAAACCGCTTGATCTTCCACTTGCTCGAATCCCCCGAGTGCAGGCTCTCCTTGTCCGATGGCCCGAACATCATGAGGACCGGCCACCACCAGCGGTTCAGCGCCTCCTGTGCCATCGCCTTCTGCTCAGGGCTCCCCCGACACAAAGTGAGCATGATCTCGTAACCCTGGCGCTGGTGGAAGCTCTCCTCCTTGCAGATGCGGATCATGGCGCGTGCGTAGGGGCCATACGAGCAGCGGCAAAGCGGGATCTGGTTCATGATCGCCGCCCCGTCGACGAGCCATCCGATCACCCCGATGTCGGCCCAGGAGGGCGCCGGGTAGTTGAAGATCGATGAGTACTTGGCGCGGCCCGAGAGGAGCTGCTGGTACAGCTCTTCACGCGAAACGCCGAGCGTCTCGGCGGCAGCGTAGAGATAGAGCCCATGGCCCGCCTCGTCCTGCACCTTGGCGAGCAGCGCCGCCTTGCGCCGCAGCGACGGCGCCCGTGTGATCCAGTTGCCTTCGGGCTGCATGCCGATCACCTCGGAGTGGGCATGCTGCGAGATCTGGCGCACCAGCGTCCGCCGGTAGGCCTCCGGCATCCAGTCGTTGGGCTCTATCTTGTCCTCGGCATCGACGATCCCCTGGAAGCGGCCGAGGCGAAGCGCGTCCTCGGGCTTCTGCTTGGAGCCGTCTTTGGCGTTCAGCGCCTGGGTGTACATGGGTCGGGTCTCTCGGCAACTCGAAGCACGATGACAGTCGTTATCGCACATGCGAGCGGCGCTGCCAAAGCCCCTACCCGACAAGACCCAACTGCTAAACTCGGCGCATGAGCAATGCCAGTGCTTCCTGACGCCGATTGTCCAGATTTGTCGACCTCGCGCTGCGTTGACAAAACTGGATCTACCTCGCACCGTGGGCCAATCGCGTCGGTTGGAATCTCACGGTCCCGAGCTTGCGATACGGAAGCTGTTCGGAGGATAACCGACAGTCGGCAACAGGCCGAAAGCGAAGCGGAGGCAGCGGCAGCCATGCAGGCCTACCTTTTTGACGACCGCAACGTCACCTGGCAGACGGTTGAGCCGATCGGAGCGCAGATCTACGTGCTTGCGGTCGATGACGCACGCGGCCTCGTGGACGTGCTCATAAGATTTCATCCAAACACGCCGGGCAGACTGCACCGGCACGTGTGCGATTTCAGCACGCTCATCTTGCAAGGAGAATTGCGGTTCCGGCGTCCGGATGGCTCCTTGAAGGAGGTGCGCCCGACCGGGAGCTACGTGCAGGTTGCTGCGAACGGCGAGCCGCATTCAGAAGGCGCGGGCGATCAGATGGCCATCGTGCTGTTCAGCTTTCGTGACGTCAGCGGCGACATGATCCTGTATCAGGACGAGACCACGGACGCGTCGATCCGTCTCGGCCTCCAGGACTTCAAGGCGACCTTGGCCCATCAGATCGCCACGGGAGCTACCGCGAAACTTGGGGCGCGCGCGGCGTGAGCCAAAACTTTCGCCAGCGCGAGTGGCGTCCAGAACCAAGCGCGTGACCATAAGCCCGCTTGGCGAGCCACTGCCCCGCGTGCGACTCTGCGTAGACGACTCGCACACCGCCGGAGCCCACATGATCTCGGACCGCGCGACCCAGACTTGGCGCGACCTTTTCTTCACGTCGCGCGACGGCCTTCGCTTGTATGGTCGGCACTACCCGTCAGTCGCTCCGCACCGCCACCCCGTGCTCTGCCTTGCCGGCCTGTCCCGCAACTGCCGCGACTTCCACGAGTTCGCGATGTTCATGACCGACCCGGCGAACCCGCAGGCGCGCGACGTCTACGCCGTCGACTGCCGTGGCCGCGGCCGCTCGCAGCACGATCCCGACTGGCGCAACTACACGCTGCAGGTCGAGATCGCCGACGTTCTCGATTTCATCACCGTCACCGGCATCCACGAAGCCTCTGTCGTCGGCACCTCGCGCGGCGGCCTCATCGCCATGCTGATGGCGGCCCTCCGCCCGACCAGCCTCGGCGCCGTCGTGTTGAACGACATCGGCCCCGCGATCGAGGCGGAGGGCCTGATGCGCATCGTCGCCTACGTCGGTCGCGTGCCTCTTCCCGCCACCTGGGACGAGGCGGCGGCCCTCGTGCAGCGCCTCAACGAGCGGCAGTTCCCGTCGGTTCCCAAGCACCACTGGGCCGACATCGCCCGCCAGCTGTTCAACGACGACCACGGCCGCCCGACGCACGGCTACGACCAGGCGTTGAGCAAATCCCTGTCCGTCGCGACCAGCGAGTTGCCGACGCTGTGGCCGCAGTTCGAGGCGCTGTCGACGAGGCCAACCATGGTGGTCCGCGGCGCGCTTTCCGACATTCTGAGTGAGGCAACCGTACAGGAGATGCGGCTGCGGCACCCCAATCTCGACACGCTGACGGTGCCCGAGCAGGGCCACGCGCCGCTGCTGCGCGATCGACCGACCCAGATTGCCATCGCCGAGTTCCTCTCACGCGCCGAAGGCCCCGCCGCCCTCCCCCGCGTCCGCGGCTTCGCCAACGTCTAGCGGGTACCGCTGACGATCTTCTGCGCGCGCCCCATGCGGCCTCGCACCCTTGGCGTTGGCGCGCCGCCCGTGCATATCCTCTGTTTATCTCAGCGAGAGGACGCACATGCTCAGTCTCAAGGACAAGGTCGTGTTCATGTCGGGCGCAGGCTCGGTCGGCGACGACCCCGACGCCCGGGTATGGGGAAACGGCAAGGCGACCGCCGTGCTGCTCGCCCGGCAAGGCGCCAGGATCTACGGCGTCGACATGCGCAAGGAGGCGGCCGACGTCACCAAGCGCATCATCGACAAGGAAGGCGGCGCCTGCACCGCCCGCGCCGTCAACATGACCAATGCGAAAGAGGTCGAGGCCGCCGTCGCCGACTGCGTCAAGCAGTTCGGCCGCATCGATATCCTCGTCAACAATGTCGGAGGTTCCGCGCCGGGCGATGCCGTCGCCATGTCCGAGGAGGTCTGGGACGCCCAGATCGACCAGAACCTCAAGACCGCATTTCTCGGCTGCAAGTACGTGATCCCGGTGATGGTGAGCCAGGGCAAGGGCGCGATCGTCAACTTAGCCTCGGTCGCGGGCCTGCGCATGGCCGAGGACCGCGCCCACATCGCCTACTCGACGACCAAGCTCGGCATCCTCGCCTTCTCGCGCTCGACCGCGATCACCTATGCGAAGAAGGGCATCCGCTGCAACACGGTGATCCCGGGTCTGATGCACACGGCGCTG
>JANOJW010000474.1:0-3308 GCA_031418955.1 Hyphomicrobiales bacterium
ATGACGCTCACCGTCACGTTCGAGATCGGCTACGACGTCGACAAGGCGCAAGTGCTCGTCCAGAACCGCGTCGCCTCCGCTGATCCGCGCTTGCCGGAGGAAGTGCGTCGCAACGGCGTCACCGTGCGCAAGAACTCGCCTGACCTCCTGATCGTCGTACATATGGTGTCGCCCGATCGCACCTACGATCAGGTCTACATTTCGAACTATGCGCTGCTGAACGTGCGCGATGTGCTGGCCCGCATCGAGGGCGTCGGCGGCGTCAACGCGTTCGGCGCGCGCGAATACTCGATGCGCATCTGGCTCGATCCCGAGCGCATCGCGGCTCTCGGCCTGACCGCCGAGGAGGTGATCGCAGCGCTCCGCCAGCAGAACGTACAGGTGGCAGGCGGCTCCATCGGCGAGCCGCCGCTCAGGACAACCGGCGCCTTCCAGCAGTCACTGCAGTTGAAGGGGCGGCTCAGGGAAGCGACCGAGTTCGACCAGATCGTCATCAAGAGCGGCACCGACGGGCGCACCGTGCGCCTGAAGGACGTCGCCCGGACCGAGCTTGGCGCCATCAACGACGCCAGCTTCGGCTATCAGGACAAACATCCTGCAACCGTGATGGGCCTGACCCAGGCGCCGGGCAGCGACGCGCTCAAGGCCTCGCTGGCCGTCAAGACCGCGATGGCCGAGCTGTCGAAGAGCTTTCCGCAGGGGCTCGAGTACCGCATCGTCTACAATCCGACGGAGTTCATCGAGGTCTCGATCCGCGAACTCAACAAGACCATTCTCGAGGCCGTCGGCCTCGTCGTGCTGGTGATCCTGCTGTTCCTTCAGACCTGGCGCGCCACCATCATCCCGGTCGTCGCGGTTCCGATCTCGCTGATCGGGACGTGCGCGGTGATGCTGGCCTTCGGCTACTCGATCAACACGCTGACCCTGTTCGGCATGGTGCTCTCGGTCGGCATCGTCGTCGACGACGCGATCGTCGTCGTCGAAAATATCGAGCGGAAGCTGCGGGAGGGGCTGTCACCGCTGGAGGCCTCGCGCCAATCGATGGACGAGGTCGGCACCGCGCTGATCGCCATCGCCATCGTGCTCACCGCGGTGTTCGTGCCGACCGCTTTCATCGGCGGCCTGACCGGCGCGTTCTACCGCCAGTTCGCAGTGACCATCGCGACCGCAACGGTGATCTCGGCGTTCGTGTCGCTGACGCTGTCGCCGGCGCTGGCTGCGCTGTTGTTCAAGGGTCATGCGCGCGATCACGAGCACGCGCAGAGCCGCAACCTGCTGATGGCCCCCGTGCACGGGTTCTTCCGCCTGTTCAATCGAGGCTTCGACGCAATGGCGCGCGGCTACGGCCGTCTGGTGCGCGCGATGACGCGAATTGCACCCGTGATGCTGCTCGCATTCGCCGGTCTCGTCGGTCTCGCCGTGTGGCTGGTGCAGCGCACGCCGACCGGCTTCATTCCGGCGACCGACCGCGGCATCGTCATCGTCTCGCTGTCGCTGCCGGCCGGCGCCTCGATCGAGCGGACGGACGCCGTCGTGCGCCATGTGCAGGATCTGATCCTGCAGACGCCGGGCTTCAAGCACACCTCGGGTTATTCCGGTCTCTCGGGGGCAACCTTCACCAATGCCTCGAACGCTGCCGCCATCTTCTGCGTGCTCGAGGATCATGCCGAACGCGTGAAGAAGGGCCTCAATCTCACCGGCATGGTCAACCAGCTCCGGGCCAAGCTCGCGACCGTGCAGGAGGCGAACGCTTTCGTGTTCGTCCCGCCCGCTGTGCGCGGCATGGGCAACGCGGCGGGCTTCTCGATGCGCTTGCAGGACCGGCTCGGCATCGGCTCCGACGAGCTGTCGCGCATTGCGCAAGACTTGATCCGCACGGCAAACGCGACGCCTGGCATCCAGAGCACTTTCACCACCTTCCAGACGGTGACGCCGCAGCTCTTCGTCGACGTCGACCGCGACAAGGCGCAGATGCTGCGCGTGCCGCTGAACAACATTTTCGAGGCGCTGCGCATCTACATGGGTTCGGCCTACGTCAACGACTTCAATATGTTCGGCCGCACCTATCGCGTCACCGCACAGGCCGACGGCGCGTTCCGGCTGGATTCGGAGAACATCGCGCGCATCCGCGTGCGCAACTCGGACGGGCAGATGGTGCCGCTCGGCAGTCTGGTGACCTTCAAGGAAGTCGCCGGCCCCGAGCGCGTGCCGCGCTACAACCTGTTCCCGACGGTGGAGATCAACGGCACCTCGGCGCCCGGCATATCTTCGGGCCAGGCGCTCGAGATCATGACCCAGGTCGCGGCCCGCACCCTACCCGAGGGCGTCGCCTTCGAGTGGACCGACCTGTCGTTCCAGGAGAAGCGCGCCGGCCGCACCGGCTACTACATCTTCGCGCTGTCGGTGCTGTTCGTATTCCTGGCGCTCGCCGCCCAGTACGAGAGCTGGTCGCTGCCGCTGTCGATCGTGTTGATCGTGCCGATGTGTTTGCTGGCGGCCACCTTCGGCGTCTGGCTGCACGGCCTCGACATCAACATCCTGACCCAGATCGGGTTCGTGGTGCTGATCGGATTGGCGGCCAAGAACGCCATCCTGATCGTCGAGTTCGCGCGACAGCTGGAGGAGCAGGGCCGCGACCGCGTCACCGCCGCCGTCGAAGCCTGCCAGCTGCGGCTACGCCCGATCATCATGACCTCGCTCGCCTTCACGCTCGGTGTGCTCCCGCTCTACTGGGCGACGGGGGCTGGTGCGGAAATGCGGCAGGCGCTCGGCATCGCAGTGTTCTGGGGCATGCTCGGCGTGACGCTGTTCGGGCTCATCTTCACGCCGGTGTTCTACGTGACGATCCGGGCCCTGACCTCGCGCAAGACGACAGCCGCGCCCGCATCCTCGCCCGCCGCCGTGCAGCCGGCGGAATAGCGAGCCCGCCCGAGAAACTGTTCCGTCCAGGGAACGGTCTGGTGCTGATCCGCCGGATCGTCTAGCCTCCGGCCGCTCCAATCTCGGGTCATTGGCCCGCAGACAGGGGATGGGATTAGTATTGCGTGGAGGACAAGTCACCATGACGGGGTTCGTGAGGGGGAGTGTGTTTGCCGTGTCGATCGTGGCGCTGCTGTCGATCGGCACCGTCGGCGCCCAGACCGTGGGCCAGGCCAACGTCGAGGCCGACAAAGCCCGGAAATCGGCCGCCGCCGCCCAGGCCAAGGCGGACGCTGCCAACAAGCAGGCCGCAGCCGCCAATGCCCGGGCGGAAGCGGCCAAGGCAGAAGCCGCCAAGCGCGCCGAGGCTGCCAAGGCCCGCGCCGAGG
>JANOJW010000475.1:0-4827 GCA_031418955.1 Hyphomicrobiales bacterium
CGATGCCCTCGGCGGCATCGCCCTGGGGGCCAAGCACGCCTTCGGTCAGGAAGCCCGAGCCGCACAGCGGCACCTTGATGCCGGCGGCCTTGTACTCCTTGACGAACTGCACCGCGCCACCGCCCGCGAAGAACGCGCCGACCGCATCGACGCCGAGGCCCGGGATCTGGGCGAGCAGCGGCTGAAAATTGGTCTCCGGGAACTTCAGGGTGAGCGTCTGGACGACCTGGCCGCCGTGCTTCTCGAGGCCCTCCTTGAAGCCCGCGCCCGACTCAGCACCCGCCGCATAATCCCAGGTGATCCACACGGCTTTCTTGATACCGCGCTTGCCCAGCGCCAGCCCCATGCCGTGCGCCGGCTGCCAGTTGGTGAAAGACGTGCGGAACACGTTCTTGGCGCACAGCTCTCTCGTCACTGCGCCAGCGCCGGCATTCGGCACGATGCACAGGGTCCCTGATTCGCGCACGACCTTGTGGATGCCCATCTGCACGCCCGAATGCACGGTGCCGATCAGCACGTCGACGTTGTCGCGCTTGACGAGGCGCTCGGCATTCTCGGGGCCCTTCTCGGGCTTGGACTCGTCGTCGAGCTTGACGATCTGGATCTCGCGGCCACCGAGTTTGCCGCCCCTCTCCGCGATCAGCTGCTCGATGGCGAAGGTGATGTTCTCGCCGAGCTTGGCGAAGGTGCCCGAGTACGGCAGCATGAGGCCGACCTTCAAGGGCTTGGCCTGGGCGATGGCCCAGCCGGTCGGCACGCTCGAGGCGGCGGCCAGCGCGGCGCTGCCCGCCAGCACACGGCGGCGCGATAGCTTCGACTTGGTCATTGGTTCCCTCCCACAGGATCAGTGCCGGCTATCCCGGCTCCCGGTCCTTATAGGGTCGGAATTGGGCGGTGTCATGAGGGTCGAGCCTAGGCTGTTCGAAGCCTGTGGCCGTCACACCAGCATCCGAACCGGGTCCTCGATCAGCGCGCGGAACGCGTTGAGCAGCTCGGCCCCGATCGCACCATCCACCACACGATGATCGCACGACAGCGTCGTGGTCATCAGGGTCGCGACTTGCAGTTGATCGCCCACGACGAGGGGCCGCTTCTCGCCCGCACCGACCGCCAGGATCGTCGCGTGCGGCGGGTTGATCACCGCATCGAACTGCTTGATGCCGAACATGCCGAGGTTGGAGATCGACGTCGTACCGCCCTGGTACTCGTGCGGGGCAAGACGGCGCTTGCGGGCACGCTCGGCCAGATCCTTCATCTCGTTGGAGATTTCACCCAGCGTCTTCAATTCGGCGTGCCTGATCACCGGCGTGAACAGCCCGCCCTCGACCGCGACCGCCACGCCGACGTCGGAGTGCCGGTGCCGCAACATGCCGGCCTCCGTCCACGTGGCGTTGGCCGCCGGCACCTGCTGCAGACCCAGCGCCAGCGCCTTGATGACGAAATCGTTGACCGACAGCTTGTAGGCGCGCGGGCCCGCTTTGGGGGCGGCCGCGTTGATGCGCTCGCGCGCGGAGAGCAGGTTGTCGAGGCGGCAGTCGACCGACATGTAGAAGTGCGGCACCGTCTGCTTCGACTGCGTCAGGCGCTGCGCAATGATCCGGCGCATGCCGTCGTGCGGTTTGATCTCGTAGGACGTCTTGTCGTAGAGCGCCAGGATCTTGTCGTCGGCCATGGCCGGCACGAGGGCTGTGCTCGGACTTTGTGCGGCAAGTGCCATCGACGGCTGGGCGGCGGGCAGTGCACCAGCGGCCGGCCGGTGCGGGGCGCTGGCGGACGCGCTGCCGGACCGCCGCGCCGCCTCGATGTCGCGCTGAACGACTCGACCGCGCGGCCCCGAGCCGCGGATCGCGCCGAGGTCGAGGCTGGCTGTCCGCGCAAGCCGCCGGGCAAGCGGTGATGCCAGCACGCGAGCTGTACCTGGCGATGGCGCACCGACCTGCAGCGCCGCCAGCGCGGGTCCAGGCAGCGGCGTTGGAGCCGAGTAGACGGCGGCGGCCGGACGGAGCGGCGGAGCGGCGGTAGGCATCGACGGCTGGGCCGGCTGTGGCACGGGCCGACTGACAGGCACCGGCGGCGGCATGGGGGCGCCAGCCGTCTCGCCCTCGACCAGTAGCACGGCGATCGGCGTGTTGACGCGCACCTTCTCGGTGCCGGCCGCAATCAGCAGCTGCCCAACGACGCCCTCGTCGACCGCCTCGACCTCCATCGTCGCCTTGTCGGTCTCGATCTCGGCGATGATGTCACCGGCCCTGATCTTCTGGCCCTCTTTGACCAGCCACTTGGCGAGCTTGCCCTCCTCCATGGTGGGAGACAGCGCGGGCATCAGGATCTGGATCGGCATGGGGGTCTCGGGTCAGGCTGGAACGTCAGGGCATCGTCGTGGGAGCAGGCGAGATCGGCCAGAGTTCGGAGAGCTGGAACGGCACGGCGTCGAACGGCGGCGCATCCACCGCGTCGCCGTCCTGATAGGTTTCGTGCAGCACCCAGCGCGGCGGCTGCAGCGCGAAGACTTCCAGCAGTTTGGCAACCGGATCGAGGTGCCACAAGTGGCCAATGCCGTAGGTGGCGTAGATCCGCCGCTTCGGCCCTTTGTCATTGGCCTCCGTCGATGGCGACAGTACCTCGCAGATCCAGTCCGGCGGCGTTTCGATATAACTCGTTGCCGGCATGTGCGTCATGCGCTCGCGGCGCCAGCCGGCGAGGTCGGGCTGGACGATATGAGGGCCGAGATGCAGCTCGGGCTCGACAATAAAAATCCATCCGCCTGGACCGCCTCGTCCTTTCTGAAACGGACCACCCAGCTCAATTTGGAGCGCGGTGCTGGCCGTACCGTGCGGCGGCGCCGGACGTGGATGCACGACGAGACTGCCGAACAGAATCTCGGCCACCAGTCCCTCCGGCACAGCGCGGAAGTCCTCGTAAGTCGCGTTCCTTTTGGCCGGCTCTGCCATCGGTGCTCACAGCCCTCCCGTGCGCATCATCAGGAAGGCGTCGTTGGGCTTGAAGCGGGCGCGGCCGCCCCATATCGTCAGCGTGCCCGGCCGGTCGATGCGCATGTCGTGCACCTTGTGCCAGACCTCGACGCCAAGGGCCAGGACAACGGCTGCCCGCGCCGCGATCAGGGTTGCATCACCCGTCTCGACCGCCTCGGCATGCGCACGGAACGCATCCGTGTAGTCGACATACGCCGGGCGATTGGTGAAGCTCCCCTCGAGCGTGTCGCCGTCGCCCGAGCCTAGCCCGGTGATCGCGCCGAGCTCGCGGTCTCCGGCGCGCACGAGCACGGCCGACGTGTCGCCCGACGTGCGGCGCGTGACGGAAACGGGACGGGCGGCAGGGCGGACCGGGCGGCGCATGGGGACAGGACTCTCAGTACGACGATGCGCCGTCAGTGTCGAACGGCCACAGGAGATCGATCTGGAACTCCGTCGCTTCAAAAGGGCGATCTCGAACCTTCGTCGATCCCTCCTGCCAAGTCTTGAGCAGGACCCACCTGCCTTTGGACAACTCGAACACTTCCAGCAACTTGGTCCGCGTGTCCACGTGCCAAAGGTGTTCCACGCCCGCATCCGCGTAGATCTGGCGCTTCTCTGTCCGATTGTAACGCTCCGTCGATGGCGAGATAACTTCGCACACCCAATCGGGGGGCGTCTCGATCCACGCAGTCTCGGGTAGTTCAGAAAAGTTCGTGCGTTTCCATGCTGCGATATCGGGAACTGTAATCTCCTCGCCAAGGTGCAATTCGGGTTCAATCATGAACACCCAGCCACCAGCACCACTCATGCCGAGGTCGAACACCGACGACAGGATCGTGCTCAGCCGTGTCGCGGCAATCGCGTGGCGCGGTGCCGGCCGCGGATGCGTGACTAGCCGCCCGTGCAGGATCTCAGCCACGAGATGCGGCGGCACCGCCTCCAGGTCCGCGTAGGTCGCCTTGCGCTGTGTAACTTGGGCGGCCATCGTCATGATCACAGACCCTTCTTGTCCAGCTCGATGCCGAGCTTACGGAAGGCATCCTCCTCGCCGCGCTCGAAATCGAAGTACGTGTCACCCGCAATCGCCAAGGTGGGGCGGAACCGCAAGACTTGCACCATACTGTGATCCAGTCTTCACACGTACAACACACCCTTCACGGCCCGCACCACCTGCTCGGCATTCGGCAGCGCCAGCTTCTCGAGATTGGCTGCGTAGGGCATCGGCACGTCGGCGCCGGAGACTTTGGCTGGCGGCGCGTCGAGGTCGTCGAAGCACTGGATCGCGGCCTGCGCGCAGATCTCGGAACCGACCGAGCAGACCGGCCACGCCTCCTCCACCGTGACGAGGCGATTGGTCTTGCGCACCGAGCCCAGCACCGTGTCCCAGTCGATGGGCCTGAGCGAGCGCAGGTCGATCACCTCGCACTCGATGCCCTCCTTGGCCAGCGTCTCGGCGGCGGCGAGCGCATACTGCATGCCGCGCGCGAACGAGACGACGGTGCAATGCTGACCGGCGCGTGCAATGCGCGCCTTGCCGATCGGCACCAGCCAGTCGGCACCCTTCGGCACCGGCCCGCTGGTGCCGTAGAGCATCTCGTTTTCCAGCACGAGCACGGGATTGGGATCACGGATCGCCGATTTGAGCAACCCCTTGGCATCGGCAGGCGTGGACGGGCAGACGACCTTCAGCCCCGGAATGTGCGCGTACCACGCCGAGAAGCACTGGCTGTGCTGCGCGCCGACACCCGCCGCCGCCCCAAAGGGAACGCTGAACACGAACGGCGACCCCATCTGGACGCCCAACAAGTAGAGCGTCGACTCCGGCGAGTTGAAGATCAGGTCGTTCTGCACC
>JANOJW010000476.1:0-7673 GCA_031418955.1 Hyphomicrobiales bacterium
CGCGCCGGTTGCTTGTGGGCAACTGAAGGCGCCAAGAGAGATGCGCAGAACCGATCGGCGGAGAACGTAGACAGAACTGTGACTCGATTCGCCGTCGAGTTCAATATGTGTTCTCAAATGTTCCGGAGAGTTCTGAGAGGCCCAAGCCGAAGTCCGAGTTACGGGCCGCGAGCGGTCCATCCGGCGGCGACCGCATCCTGCTCGCTGCAGAACCAGCGCCCGCCGCGGGCGGAATTGACCCTCACGCGCTCGTAGTCGGGGGCCCACGGCATCACGTAAGCGCGTGAAGAGCCCTGCGCACTTGCCTTGATCGGACAGCCGTCGGGCGCCTTCTTCTTCGCCTCGTCCCAAAGCCGCGCCCGATAGACCGATGGGCGCTCGGCTTCGCCGCTCCACAGTCCAGCCTTGGCGGCCTTGGCTTCGCCTTCGAGCGTGCCGTAACGCGCCATCAGGCCGGAGCGCGCGAAGACGTGGCCACCCTTGACGAGCTGACCGTTGATCTCGGTGGTCCCGTCGCGGCAGATCCCCAGGGCGATGCCGGCCGCTTCCGCGCCACGCACGTCGCACTTGAGCGTGCGCCCATTGGCGAGTTTCGCGAGCGCCGCGGCCGCCGCTTCCCCACATCGCCAGCGCTTGCCCGATCGCAAGCATCGCTGATCCTTCTCAGGCGCCTCGATGTCGCCGAGGCGGACCACCGTCTGGCCGACGCGCAATGTGTCGGGTCCCGTTGCCGTCGCGCGGCCTTCGACGGTCTTTGTTGGCGCCAGCGACGCCGTCGGCAGATTGGCGAAGCGCTGCACGCTGAAACCGAGATGGCCCGAAACCGCGCTGGTCAGGGCGATTGCCGCGAGGCCGCCGACTGCTGCCGCGCCGAGCCGCCCGCGTGGCGACAGCAGCTGGAAGCGCCGGCGCAGCGACCTGACGCCGCCGACGAAGCCGCCGAGCCAGGCTCCGATCAGCCGCGCGATCCGGCCAAGCAGTCCGCCGCCGAGCCGCGCCATGCCGCCGAGCGCGCCGCCGGCCGCCCCTGCAGCGACCCGCGATCCCTCGCCGAGCTTGCGCGCCCCGACCCGCGCCGCATCGCCCGCCACCGCGCCTGCAGCTTTCACTCCGTCTGCCGCCTGCTGTTTCAAGTGCTCCGCCTTCTCCCGGCGTGCGTCACGGCGCAGTTTGATGGTCGTGCGCACATACTGGTGCCACTCGAACCCGTCCTTTTTCTTGCGCCACCCGAACATCGTCCCCCCTGTGTCCGGCGGCACGCCGGCATCAAAGCACGCCTCCCTATTGCAACACGCGCCGGATGCTGGTGGGCATCTGAAGGCGCAAACAACACGCGCCGGATGCTCGGCCGGCTGCCATGTCGGCAGCAGAAGGCCCAGCAAGGGTCCGGGCATCCGAAGGCCCAACCAAAGGCCGGCGATTGTGGCCGATCCAGGGCTGATGCCCGTGGGCGACAGCCGATCGGCTTGTCGCGCGAAGCCGGATCGGCATCTCCAGATTCCTGATGCCAAACTGTCGCAACCTGGACTAGTCTGCAGGCGTAAGGTTCGGATCACGAAGGGTACGGGGCGTGCGCGGGGGCAATCCACGCCGCTCGAACAGTTCGAATGAGCAACTGGAGTGTATGTCCATGACTAGCGTGTTCAAGACCGTGATGGCTTCAGCCGTCGCGGCCATGTTCGCCATCGGCTCGTCGGCACTTGCCGAGCCGACAAAGCCGCCGCCGAAGCCGAAGGTCGATTGCACCAAGAACCCGGACGCCAAGGGCTGCAAGAAATTTAAGGACGACATCGACGACGACAGCCTGTTCTATGCTGGCTACTGGCTTGCTCGGAAAGGCGACTACGCGACGGCATTGAGCTTCCTTGAGCGCGCCAAGAACAAAGATGACGTGCGCATCCTGACCTACATCGGCTTCACCACGCGCAAGCTCGGCGATGTCGACAAGGCGATGGGCTTCTATCAGCGCGCTCTCGCGATCGACGGCAACTTCACCTCGGCTCGCGCCTACATGGGCGAGGCGTTCCTGCAAAAGGGCGACCGTGTCTCTGCTCTCAAGCAGCTCGACGAAATCGAGCAGCGCTGCGGTACGACGTGCGACGACTACAAGGGCCTCGCCGACGCTCTGGCCAAGAGCTGATTTCAGTTAGGGCAGGCCTTCGGGCCTGACCCTGTGGCTCTGTGCACTCTGAGCGTATGAGCCTTGCGGGGTCAGGCCTTCGGGTCTGGCCCCGCATCATTTCCGCTTCCGCTCGATCGCGTCCCAGATCATGGCGGCGATGTCGTTGCCGCCGAACCGCTTCACCTGCCGGATCCCGGTCGGCGAGGTGACGTTGATCTCGGTCAGATACGGCCCGATCACGTCGATGCCGGTGAAGATCAGTCCGCGCCGCTTGAGCTCGGGTCCGAGCCGCTTGCAGATCGCCATGTCGGTTGGCGTAATCTCGGTCGGCTTCGGCACACCGCCGGCATGCATGTTGGAGCGCGTCTCACCCTCCAGCGGCACCCGATTGATGGCGCCGGCCACCTCGCCGTCGACGAAGATGATGCGCTTGTCGCCGCCGCGCACCTCCGGCCGGTACTGCTGCACCATGATCGGCTCGCGATTGATCGCCTGGAACATCTCCAGCAGCGATCCGATGTTCGTATCGTTGGACTGCACCCGGAACACGCCGGCGCCGCCATTGCCGTACAGCGGCTTGACGATGATGTCCTTGTGCTTGGCGCGAAAGGCCAGGATTTCCTTGGCATCGCGCGTGACCAGCGTCGGCGGCATCAGGTCCTGGAAGTCGAGCACCCAGATCTTCTCCGGTGCGTTGCGCACCTCGCGCGGATCGTTCACGACCAGCGTCTTCGGGTGGATGCGCTCGAGCAGGTGCGTATTCGTGATGAAGCTCATGTCGAACGGCGGGTCCTGCCGCAGCAGCACGACGTCCATCGTTGCGAGATCGACCGTCTTCTCCGGCCCGATCTCGACATGCGCACCGACCTTGTCGTGCACGACGACGTCGTGCCCCCGCGCCTTCAGCATCGACCCGTCGAGCGAAAGCTGGAACGGCGTGTAGTAGAACAGGCTGTGGCCACGCAGCTGTGCCTCGAGCAGCATGGCGAACGTCGAATCCCCCTGGATGTCGATCTTGTCGATGGGGTCCATCTGGCAGGCGATCTTGAGGGCCATGGGGTTCGTCCGTTCGAAAGTGCGTTTGCGTTCAAGGTGCGCCGTACTGAATAAAATTGCGCACACTTATGTTGTTGAAGCGGCGATGTAATCTTGATTGCGGCCCGTCATGCCAGTTCCAGCCTGAGCGTCTTGCCGAGCGCCTTGGCGGCGCGCTTCAACGTGGCGAGCGTGACGCTATCATTGTCGGGGTCGAGCAGGCGGTCGAGCTGTGCCCGCGTCGTCTCCATCTCGGCCGCCATGGCAGACTTGGTCAGTCCCTTCTTCTTCATGGCATCGGCGATCTGCGCGGCGATGACCTTCTTGGTGGCTGCAAGCGATGCTTCCTCGAGCAGACCGTCCTCGGCGAGGAATGTCTCAAAGCTCGACCCGTGATGCTTCTTCCTAGTCACGATGTCATCTCCTTCAGGCGCTTGAGCGCGAGGTCGATCTCGGCCGGCGGCGTCTTTCGCGTCTTCTTGATGAACCCATTGAAAAGCACGATCGTCCCGTCGTCGAAGGCGAAGATGACGCGGGCGATCCGTCCACCTGGCAGCGACGAGCGCACTTCCCACAATCCTTTACCGATCGAGCGGCAAAGCGGTAGCCCGAGAGGCCAACCCTGCTGCACTGCAAGGATATTCTGAGCCAATCTCACGCCGATCGTCCCTGTCGAGTTCCTTCAGCCATTCGCGCACGGGTTCGGCGCCGGCGCTGTTGGCATAGAAAACGACGGGTAGACGGTTCACTCGCTGCGGCATGCAACCACGCATGGTATCAAAATTGATACACACAAGCAAGCGACAACATCTTGCTTCACGGCCTGAATGGCGCGCAGCCCACAAATGGATCGACTCACTTCGATGGGAGTGCACGCTATTATCATGATCGCACGTTGGCGCACCGTAGCGGATGCGCATGCAGGCTCAAAGGGTTCTGCCGGAGCCGGCAGTCGTGGTATCGATTGCCGAGCGCAGCTTGTTGCGGAGGCGCACATGACGGTGAAGACCGCCAGCTTTCTCCTGGCCCTCGTGGTGATCGGAGAGCTGGTCTACGGGCTCTGGTATCAGCGCCAGTACCCGCGCACCATCATCGGCGAGAGCACGGTGCGCGTCGAGAGCCGCACCCATCCAGGGCCCGCACAGGTGTTGAAAACGCGCCTCGTCGAGGTCAATAAGGTGCGCTTCTCCGAGGTCGAGTTGCCAAACGGCACGTGGATCGATTGCGCCGGCGATTGCCGCAAGGCCGCGCTCGAAGCAGGACCGGAGTTCTGGGACGCCCTCGCTCGCAAGGGTGGTCGCTGAGCGCCATGACGAACGGCCAAACCGTTGAGCAGAGATTTGAACGGCACAAGGGTCCACAGCCCGGCCTCATCGGCGATGTCGCCGCATTGCACGGACGCTACTACGCGACGCACTGGAGCTTTCCAACCGAGTTCGAGGCGAAGGTCGCGCGCGAAATGGGCGACATGCTGCAGCGCTTTGACCCGGCGCGAGATCTCGTTGCATCTATCGCCGACGGTGATCGCATCCAAGCCTCGGTCACCCTCGACGGCAGTGACCCTGATCTGTCGCCCGGCCAGGGCCATCTGCGCTGGTTCATCGTCGATGATGCGTTGCGCGGCCGCGGCTTCGGCAAGCGGCTGCTGACAGAGGCGCTGGCGTTCGCGCGCACCACGGGCTTGCGCTCGGTCTATCTGACCACGTTTCGCGGTCTTGACGCGGCGGCGTCGCTCTATGCCCGCGCCGGCTTTGTCGTGACCGACGAGCGCGAGGGCCGCACCTGGGGCCGCACAGTCGTCGAGCAACGGCTCGAAGTCACCCTGTGACGCAGGACATGGCACCCACCGATGGCCGATAACCTCGATTTCAAGACGCCGCGCCTGTTCGTCGATGTCGATCTCGACGCTGGCACGCGCGTGCCGCTGACGCGCGAGCAGGCGAACTACCTCCTGAACGTGCTCCGCTGTGGTTCCGATGAGCCGATCCGCGTGTTCAACGGTCGCGACGGCGAGTGGATGAGCGTGCTCGCCATCATCAGCAAGCGCGAGACCAAGCTCGACGTCACGCGGCAGCTCCGCCCGCAATCCGGCGGACCCGACGTGCATTACCTGTTCGCGCTGCTGAAGCGGTCGCGCCTCGACTACATGGTGCAGAAGGCGACCGAGCTCGGCGTCGCGCACCTGGCTCCGATCATCACGCGCCGCACCAACGCCGAGCGCGTCAACCTCGACCGCATGCGCGCAAACGTCATCGAGGCGGCCGAGCAGTGCGGCGTCCTGCGGGTGCCGAGCATCGCCGCGCCGCAGGCGCTGGGCAAGCTGTTGACGGACTGGGACGCCACGCGTCGCCTGATCTTCTGCGATGAGGGGGCGGAGATCGCCGACCCCATCGCCGCGCTGCGGGCGATGGGCGAGGGTCCAGTCGCGCTGCTGATCGGACCCGAGGGCGGCTTCGACCCGGCCGAACGCGAGATGCTGATGGCTCGCCCATTCGTCACCCGGCTGTCGCTCGGCCCCCGCATCATGCGCGCCGACACCGCAGCGGTGGCGGCCCTGTCGCTGATCAACGCCACGCTCGGCGATTGGCGGTGATGCTTACGATAGGGGCAGCGCGCTCGATCTGCTGATCCCACAGACCAGCTTGCAACTCCTCGAACCAGTCTCTGAGCTTGGCGAGTTCTGTGGGCGAAAGCTGCTCGATGGCCTTCTCGATGTCTTCAAGTTTCGTCATAAATCCTTGTATCACGACGTCTCCGTTCCGTGAATTCCCCGTGGAGACCCAGCGGCCGACGGTTGAGATCACCTCAGGCGTCGCGCGAGCAATGCTAAAGGGTTGCGCGCTCGATGCCGCCGATCGCGTCAAGCCCTTGTATCGGGCAACCGGGGCCGCCATAACTGCCCACGTCCGGCCCTGGGTGTCTCGGGGGCGCACCCGCACCCGCTTGTTCCAGGAACTCTTCATGTCCACTCGCCAGGATGACGCGCCGTCACCGCCGATCACGTCGCGCGACCAGCTGGTCGAGTGGTTCGCGGTCGGCTGCAAGCCGAAGGACCAGTGGCGCATCGGCACCGAGCACGAGAAGATCGTGTTCCAGTCGGACGATCTGCGGCCCGTGCCCTACACCGGCCGTCGCGGCATCCGCGCCATCATGGAGGAGTTGATCGCCCGCTACGGCTGGCTGCCGATCATGGAAGGCGACAACATCATCGCCCTCAAGCGGCCCGACGGCGAGCCGATAGCGACAGTATCATTGGAGCCCGGTGGCCAGTTCGAGCTGTCGGGCGCACCGCTCGCCACCCTGCACGAGGTCGCCGACGAGACCCAGCTCCACCTCGACCAGGTGCGCGCCATCGGCGAGGACCTGGGGCTCGGTTTTTTGGGGCTCGGCTTCTCGCCGAAATGGACGCTGGCCGAGACGCCGAAAATGCCCAAGCGCCGCTACGCGGTGATGACCCGCTACATGCCGCAGGTCGGCAAGGGCGGCCTCGAGATGATGTACCGCACCGCCACGATCCAGGTGAACCTCGACTTCGCGAGCGAGGCGGACATGGTCAAGAAACTGCGCGTCTCCCTGGCGTTGCAGCCGATCGCCACCGCCATCTTCGCCGCCTCCCCGTTCACCGAAGGCAAGCCCAACGGCTTCCTGTCGCTCCGCAGCGAGGTGTGGCGCGACACCGACCAGAACCGCACCGGCATGCTGCCGTTCGTGTTCGAGAGCGGCATGTGCTTTGACCGCTACGTCGAGTACGCGCTCGACGTGCCGATGTACTTCATCTACCGCGACGGCGAGTACATCGACGTCGCAGGCGCCTCGTTCCGAGACTTCATGGCCGGCAAGCTGGCGGCGAAACTCACACGCCCCGAACTGGCCCAGCTCGAGCCGACCATCGCCGACTGGTCCGACCACATCACCACCATCTTCCCCGAGGTGCGCATGAAGCGCTTCCTCGAGATGCGCGGTGCCGATGGCGGCCGCTGGCGGCGGATCTGTGCGCTGCCGGCCTTCTGGACCGGCCTCCTCTACGACCAGTCCTCGCTCGATGCAGCCTGGGACATGGTCAAGGGCTGGACCGCCGAGGAGCGCCAGCAGCTTCGCAACGGCGTGCCGCGCCAGGCGCTGAAAGCCTCGTTCCGCCGCATGAAGGTGCAGGATCTCGCGCGCGAGGCTTGCGCCATCTCGGCGGCCGGCCTCAAGGCGCGCGCGTCGATCGACGCCAAGGGCCGCGACGAGCGCATCTATCTCGAGCCGGTGCAGGCGATCGTCGAATCCGGCCGCACCATCGCCGAGCAGCTGCTGGAGGCCTACGAGAAGCAGTGGGGCCACGACGTCGACCGCGTCTTCAAGGACTACGCGTTTTGAGTTGCTGGTAATGAATGATCCTAGATCCGGCAGTTCTCGTGCTTGCATGATCGCGGAAGGTGCGCTTTTTCAAGTGGATGAGCAACGACAAGCCGCCGTCCGCCTCTCACCCGTCGGGTGAGATGGTACAGCACCAACTGGCGGTTGCGCAGGC
>JANOJW010000477.1:0-3414 GCA_031418955.1 Hyphomicrobiales bacterium
GCGCGCGCTGCGGGCCTCGAGCCCGTCGATCGCTGACTTCGTGAGGCGCATGCGGTCGGCCATCACTTCCCCCTGGTGTCGCTTTCCCGGTGTAGCAGCGGTATAGCAAGCGTTAGACAGCCGTGGCCATCCAAACCGGACCGAGCACCATCGAAACCAGAGGAAAAACATTGAAAACCAACGAGAGCGCATCCACCACCATTGGACGCCAGGAACACGAGAGAAACTTTTAATCATGTGGTCGTCGGTTCGATCCCGACCCGGCTCACCAAGGCAATCTATAGATCAAGCGTGGGATCGGCAGAATGTGCTGTCGGGGCGGATTTGGCGCCGGCGGTCCCCTACCTGTTGGCATCTCCCACCCGGCAGTTGTGTTGCCATGATCTGTGGCTAAGCTGCCGCAGTCGGCCGCGGGACGCCCCGCAGCCGACCGCTGGAGAGCAAGACGCATGGCCCGCACCAGAACGCCCGACGCCTCGCGCCGTCTGCACCGGACGCTCAACACGCCCGGAAGCTACCTGCGCGGCATGCTGGTGTTCCTGGCGCTGGTCGGCTTCCTGATCGCCATCATCGTGAAGCCCCTGGCCACCGCCTTCTGGACCAACCCGCTGCTGAACGGGCTGATCATCGCGGTGCTGGGCATCGGCATCCTGCGTGCCTTCGGCCAGGTGGCGCGGCTCTATCCGGAAATCCGCTGGGTCAACGCCTTTCGGATCGCTGATCCGGGGCTGGCGACCGGGCACACGCCGGTGCTGCTGTCGCCGATGGCGACGATGCTGCGCGACCGCACGGGCTCGCTGTCGCTGTCGACGACGTCGATGCGCTCGATCATGGATTCGATCGGGGGACGGCTGGACGAGTCGCGCGATACGGGGCGCTACATGGTCGGTGTGCTGGTGTTCTTAGGCCTGCTCGGCACCTTCTGGGGCCTGCTCGAGACCATGCAGTCGGTCGGCAAGGCGATCAACGGCCTCGATGCGCGCCAATCCGACAGCACGCTGGTGCTGCAGCAGCTGAAAGCGGATCTGGCCGCGCCGCTGAACGGCATGGGCACGGCGTTCTCAGCGTCGCTGCTGGGGCTCGCCGGGTCGCTGATCTTAGGCTTTCTCGATCTGCAGGCGGCGCACGCCCAGAACCGCTTCTACAACGAGCTCGAGGAATGGCTGTCGGGCATCACCGAGCTTACCCCCGCTGGCATGGGTGGCAGCGACGGCGCCGGGGTTGGTCGAGAGCTTGGCGGCACCCTCGTCGCCATGCAGCAGGCGATCGTCGATCTCGCCAATCGCATTCCAGCCGGCGGCTTCGTGCCACCGCCCATGCCGCCGGGCGCGGGCAACGATCAGTCCGTGCGCGAACTGGCCCAAGGCGTCGACCAGCTGGTCCGCCAGATGCGCGCCGAGCAGAAGGTCGTGCGCGAATGGGTCGACGAGCAGGCGGTGCGCCAGACCGAGGTGGCGACCGTGATCAAGGATCTCGCCGGTACGCTCAACGCGCAGAACGCGCCGAGCCTGCCGCCGCCGCCGCGCCGGGGGAGCTAGAGCCATGGCGCGAGGTCGCAACCGCCGGGCGTCGGAGTACGGCGAGTTCTGGCCGGGCTACATCGACGTGCTGTCGACGCTGCTGCTGACCATGACCTTCCTGCTGTCGGTGTTCATGCTGACGCAGCATTTCGTCAGCCAGGAGGTGTCGGGCAAGGACAACGCGCTGCGCCGCCTCAACCGCCAGATCGCGGAGCTGACCAACCTGCTCTCGCTCGAGAAGGGCAAGGGCCAGCAGGCGCAGGACGAGTTGGCCGCGCTGCAGGCCTCGCTCGCGGCGCTGAAGGCGGAGAACGTGAAGCTGACGGGTGTTGCGGGGCTCGGCGACGACAAGGCGAGTGCGGCTGCGGGGCGTATCGCCGTCCTCTCGAAGGAGCTCGACGACGAGAAGAGGCTGTCCAACGAGGCGCTGTCCAAGGTCGATCTGCTCAATCAGCAGCTGTTGGCGTTGCGCCGCCAGATGGCCGCGCTGAACGAGGCGCTGGCGGCAGCGGAGGCCAAGGACAAAGACGCGCAGGCGCGCATCACAGACCTGGGCGCGCGGCTCAACGTCGTGCTGGCGCGGCAGGTGCAGGAGCTGCAGCGTTATCGTTCCGACTTCTTCGGGCGCCTGCGCGAGTTGCTGCGCGACCGCCGCGACATCCGCGTCGTCGGCGACCGTTTCGTGTTCCAGTCCGAGGTGCTGTTCCCCTCGGGCCAGGCGCAGATGACGGTGGAGGGCTTGGCCGCGCTCGATCAGTTGGCGGCGGCGATCGTCGAGGTCGAGCGGCAGATCCCGCGTGAGATCGATTGGGTGCTGCAGGTCGACGGCCACACCGACGCCCGCCCCATCGCCAGCCGCGAGTTTCCCTCGAACTGGGAGCTGTCGAGCGCGCGCGCAACCTCGGTCGTCAAGCACCTGATCAGCCGTGGCGTCACACCCCGCCGGCTGGTCGCGGCCGGCTACGGCGAGTTCGCGCCGCTCGAAGAGGGCGCCACCGACGACGTGCTCCGCCGCAACCGCCGCATCGAGCTGAAGTTGACGAATAGGTGAGGCGGGGTGTGTGGGGGGTGCGATCCCGTCAAACCGTCCCGATGTCCGCCAGTTTCCATTTCCTCTAAAATTCAAACTGTCCCCATTTCCCGTGAGCGAGGCGGCCGGCTACCACCGGCGCTGCGCGACGAGATTGATGGGTCTGGCACGGGATAACGAGTTCGACCTTACAAATGGTGGGTGGTCCGGAGGGCTCTGCCCACCGGCGGGGCGCGGGGCTGGCCCCGCTCGCGAAGCGATCGTGACGCACACTGCAACGATGGCGATCGCCCCGCCGCCCACCCCGCGCCCCCCTTGCCACAGCTCCCCCGAATCGGCCGCCCTCTTGAAATTGGCGCGGAAACGCCAAAATTCGACCTTAGAGTGCCGTGAACACAAGTGCGGGCATACCGGCGCGTCGAACGGCTGCGCGGGCAAACAGCGACACGAGCGAATGGCGGACGACCCCTACACCGTCCTGGGGCTGCAACGGAGTGCGTCGGAGGATGATATCCGGCGCGCTTTCCGGCGTTTGGCCAAGGAGCTGCATCCCGATCTGCATCCGGGCAACGCGGCCTCGGGGGAGCGCTTCAAGAAGGTGACGGCGGCCTACGACCTGCTCGGCGACCCCGAGAAGCGGCGGCGCTTCGATAGCGGCGAGATCGATGCGGGCGGTGAGCCGCGCCAGCAGTACCGCCGCCAGCATGCGGGTGGGGCGGGTGCAGGCGCGGGGGCGGGCGCGCGCGACTTCGGCGGCTTCGGCGACATCTTTTCGGAGATCTTCGGCGACCGCGGCGCGCGGGGACCGGGCGGTCCGGCGGGCCCCGGCGGTTTCAGTCTGCGCGGCCAGGATGCGCGCTACAC
>JANOJW010000478.1:0-4663 GCA_031418955.1 Hyphomicrobiales bacterium
TGCAGGCCGCCGCGAAGATCGCAACCGAGATCCATCGCCCCGTATCCGACTTGATCAGCAGGAAACAGGCGGCAAGCGCCGGGATCGCCAGAATGCGCGCGTAGGTGAGCACATTCGGCAAGCTGGTCAAAAGCGGTCTCGGCGCAGTACGGTCCATCGACACGGTGGTACACCATTGGCCCGAACCGTCAAAGGGTTGGCGGTCGCATCCCCCCCCCGAAATCGACGGTTCGGGCCGGTCCCTGTCGGGCTCAGGCGTTCTTGAAGTTGGGTTTGCGCTTCTCGACGAAGGCGGCCATGCCCTCCTTCTGGTCTTCCGTTCCAAACATGGGGTGGAACGTTCGGCGTTCGAAGCGGATGCCTTCGGCAAGCGTCGTCTCGAAGGACCGATTCACGCTCTCCTTGGTCATCATCAGGATCGGCAGCGACATGGCGGCGATGGCTTCGGCCGACTTCATCGCCTCGTCCACCAGGCTCGCCGCCGGCACGATCCGCGACACGAGCCCGCAGCGCTCGGCCTCCGCCGCGTCCATCATCCGGCCTGACAGGCACATGTCCATGGCCTTGGCCTTGCCGACGAAACGGGCGAGCCGCTGCGTGCCGCCGGCGCCCGGCATGACGCCGAGCTTGATCTCGGGCTGGCCGAACTTCGCCGTATCGGCCGCGATGATGAAATCGCACATCATGGCGAGCTCGCAGCCGCCGCCGAGCGCAAAGCCCGCGACCGCGGCGATGATCGGCTTGCGTGTTCGCGCGACGCGGTCCCACGAGCCGATGAAGTCCTCCATGTAGGCCTGGATGAAGGTCTTCGACTGCATCTCCTTGATGTCGGCGCCGGCCGCGAACGCCTTCTCGCTCCCCGTTATGACGAGGCACCCGATCGCCGGATCCGCCTCGAAGGCGTCGATGGCCGTCGACAGCTCGGCGATCAGCGCCGCGTTGAGAGCATTCAGCGCCTGCGGACGATGGAGGCGGACGAGGCCCACCTTGCCGCGGGTCTCGACGAGGATGTTCTGGTAGCTCATGGGGTCTGGCTCCGCGGGAGGTGTTCGAATGCTGCGTCTGC
Organism: Hyphomicrobiales bacterium; assembly: GCA_031418955.1. GTDB lineage: Bacteria > Pseudomonadota > Alphaproteobacteria > Rhizobiales > Hyphomicrobiaceae. The sequence goes on from JANOJW010000478.1 coordinate 1,067, forward strand.
GAGAGCGTTTAGCGCGAAGGACCCCCGCCGCCAAGCGGTGGCGGTAAGGCCATTTACCCCCATTTACCCGGTTGGCTGAATGCCGAGCAGGCGGGCGGCCGTGTCGTGCAGGATCATCACCCGCTCGGCATCCGAGAGGCCGGGCGTCTCGAGGATCAGATCGACGGCCCGTTCGGTCCAGGGATAGGGCCAGTCGGTGCCGATCATCAGCCGGTCGACGCCGACCTCGGCCACCAGATGGCGCACGCCCTCGGGCCGGAACACCATCGTGTCGTAGTAGAGCTGGCGCAGATACTCCGTCGGTTTCTTCTCGAGGCCAGCACCTGCGCCGCCTGTGCACAGGTCCGGGCGCACGGCGCAGCCATGGTCGGACCGGCCGGCGTAGGACGGCAGGAAGCCGCCCGCATGGGCTGCGCAAATCTTGAGGCCCGGGAACCGGTCGAGCGTACCCTCGAAGATCAGGTGCGAGAGCGCGATCGTGGTCTCGAGCGGGTTGCCGATCACGTTGGACAGATAACCGTTGCCCTTGAAGCGTTGGGCGAGCTGGCTCGGTGCGCCGTCGCCCTGGGGGTGGATGAATACCAGTACGCCCAGCTCCTCGGCCTTGGCCCAGAACGGGTGGAACCTCGGGTCGGCGAGCTCGTCACCCGCCACGCTGCCGCCGACCGCAGCGCCACGCAGTCCGAACCGCTTCACGCCCCGCTCCAGCTGCTCGGCGGCAAGGTCGGGGAACTGCAGCGCCACCGAGGCGAAGGCGACGAACCGGTCGGGCGTCTTCGCGCACGCCTCTGCCAGCGTCTCGTTCTGCACCTCGATGATCTTGGCGGCCAAGTCGCGGTCGGCGACCCGGTACCAGTTCGGATTGATGCTCAACGCCTCCATGTCGATGCCCTGGGCGTCCATGGCCGCGAGCCGCACGCTGAGCCCGCCGTCCATGTCGAGGTCGGAGCGCAGCATCACGTCGCCGAGCTTCTGGCCCATCAATGCCAAAGCCTCGGGAACCGCGCAATGCGCATGGATGTCGATGGTCCTGATACGACGCCCGCCCACCACGACCTCGCGCCGGCGACCAGCGGCCGGGCCGCCCGCGCTACTGCCGCCTTCCGCCGCCATCGCCGCGCACCCGACGAACATCAGATCGGCCGGACCACCGGGAGCAGTCATGTACGTGCCTCCATGCGCGAGCGGAATGAGCCGCCACTGTCCCTGCATTTACAGGCGCGCGCAATGTCCATTGGCGTGAAGCGAATGGCTGGCAGTCCAGTCAGGCGTGCATCTGTGGGCAAACTGGCGCTAAGCTCTATGCAGGCGCGGAGCGGCAGGAGGCACATGATGGGCGTGATCGTCGGCAGCGGAGAGTTCACCTATCGCGTGGTCGAAGGCTGGGAGAAGCTTCCGCCCGGCGTGGTGTTCGGCGACGTCGCCGCGATCGGCATCGACAAGAACGACCGCGTCTACGCGTTCAACCGCGGCAAGCACCCGATGATCGTGCTCGACCGCGAGGGCAACTTTATCAAGAGCTGGGGCGAGGACATCTTCAACCGCCCGCACGGCGTGCACACAGGGCCGGACGACACGATCTACTGCACCGACGACGGCGATCACACGGTCCGCAAGTGCACGCTCGACGGCAAGGTTCTGCTGACGCTCGGCGTGCCCGGCAAGGCCGCGGCCTATATGTCCGGCGAGCCGTTCAACCGCTGCACGCACACCGCACTCTCTCCCGAACTCGACCTCTACGTCTCCGACGGCTACGGCAATGCCCGCGTGCACAAGTACGACCCCGCAGGGCGGCTGCTGTTCTCGTGGGGCGAGCCCGGCTGCGATCCGGGCCAGTTCAACATCGCGCACAATATCCATTGCGATGCGGACGGCTGGGTCTATGTCGCCGATCGCGAAAACCACCGCGTGCAGGTGTTCAACGGCAAGGGCCGGTACGAGACGCAGTGGAACAACCTGCACCGGCCGAGCGGGCTGTTCATGACCGGCGGCAAGTGCCCGATCTGCTACATCGGCGAGATCGGCCCCTATCAGGCGGTCAATCACGAGATGCCGAACCTCGGGCCCCGCGTCACCATTACCGACAACAAGGGCAAACTTCTCGCCCGACTGGCGCGGACGCCATCGCGTGGCACCGGCGTCGGCCAGTTCGTATCGCCACATGGCATCGCGGTCGACAGCCGCGGCGACATCTACGTCGGCGAGGTGGCGTACACGGCCTGGAACTCGAACTTCCCCGGCGTACCGCGTCCACAGGTGGTGCGCAGCCTGCAGAAGTTCGAGAAGGTCGCCCCCGGCACGACGGCGTAGTCCACGACAACAGGGGATCGCGACAATGGCAGGGGGACCTCTCGCCGGCATCCGCGTCATCGACCACACGTCGGTGGTGGTCGGCCCGGTCTGCACGCGAACGCTCGCCGACCAGGGCGCCGACGTCATCAAGATCGAGGCGCCGGGCGGCGGCGACCTGCTGCGTACCATGTCGCGCGGCGCCCGCAATCCCGGCATGTCGGGAAAGTTCCTGAACTTCAACCGCAACAAGCGCTCGGTGTGCCTCGACATCAAGACGGACGCCGGTCTCGACGCCATGCGCCGGCTCATCGGGGGCGCCGACGTGTTCGTCTCCAACGTCCGACCGAGCGCACTGTCACGCGCGGGGCTGGACTACGACTCGCTTGCAGCGTCGAACCCCCGGCTCGTCTATTGCGGCATCGTCGCGTTCGGCCGCGGCGGGCGCTACTACGAACAGCCGGCCTACGACTCCATCATCCAGTCGCTGTCGGGGGTCGCCGGCACCTTCGAGCGGGCGCTCGGGGAACCCCGCTTCGTCCACATGGTGATGTGCGATCACTTTGTCATATGCGTCAAACTCCCCTAAACACGGCCGTATCTGCCAACTGACTAATATTCTGTAGCAAATACGTAGCATGTCACCTGCCCAAACCCCCATCGGAGAACGGCCTCACGCGCCTCGACTGCAACCGGCCAAATCAGATAGGCGCTGGGGTGCATCGTGCTGGCGTCGGGCTCGCGAGGGGGAATCGAATGTCAACGCGCCAGCACATCTTGAGCGAGGAGGAGATGAACGAGCTGATGACCTTCACCAGCATCGTGTGCCGACTCTTCAACGCCGCCGTCGACCAAGCCAAGCGCTCGCCCTCGCCTTCGGGCCTCTATGCCGCGTCCCTCGTCGTCACCCCAGACGGGAAGCTCGCCCTAAACGCGGAAGGGCTGCCCATAGTGTTCACGCCGCCGTTCGGAGTCGCGGGGATCAGGGCGGATGGCACCGTCGAACTTTGGCACCCCGATCAGCACGTGCGGCCCGGCGAACTCGCGGACCTCGCCTCAGTCGACAAGGCCACGGTCTATCGCGCCGTCGCGTCGGGGGAGTTGCCGGAGCCGTCGCGACCAAACCAGCGCACGACGCTCTTCAAGCTGGTCGATGCGCAAAAGTGGATGGCAGGTAAGAAGCGCTGATCGGCGAGACGTGGTTGTACGCACCAATAACATGCAACCCAGCGCTAAATTGAACGGCTGTAACTGCACCATCCGCACCACTTCCAAGCCTAAAGCCGCATAAACAGTGCCTCCCGCATG
>JANOJW010000479.1:0-5905 GCA_031418955.1 Hyphomicrobiales bacterium
GCGAGGTCGCCAGGAACTCGGCGTCGCACGCGCCGAACTCGCGCTCAAGCGCGCGGAAGCCAGTTATGCCGGCAAGCTGCTGGCTCAAACTGTCATCGAGGCGCGCACCTCGGGCATTGCGATCTTCTCCGACCCGCGCGAGCTCGAAGGCAAGCCGTTGTCGACGGGCGAGCGACTGATGCTGATTGCACGCGAAAGCGAAACCGAGATCAAGATATCGCTGCCTGTCGCCGATTCGATCGTTCTGCGGCCGGGGCTCAAGGTTCGCGCATTCCTGGACGCGGCGCCCTTGAGTGCGATCGAGGGCACGCTCGCGCACATCGACTATCAGGTCAGAATCGACGACCAGCAGATTGCCAGCTACCGACTCACGGCACACGCCGCCGAGGGCGAGACGCTGCTGAAGCTTGGATCGCGCGGCACCGCGCAGATCGTTGGGGATCGCGCTCCGCTGATCGTGTTCCTGCTGCGCCGCCCGCTCACTGCGATCCGGCAATGGATCGGCATCTGATGCAAGCGACTGCCGCTGCGCCCGATGCCGGTCAACCTTTGCCCGAGCTTCGCCAGGATCTGCAGCTCGCAGGCGAGGTGCGCGACGCGCGCGGCCTTAGAGTCTGGCGCCTCTATGATCCCATTGCGCACCGTTTTCATGCTCTCAGCGACAGCCATATGGCGATGCTCCAGGTCTGGTCCGAGGCCGACGCTGCCGACGCCGTCGTCGCGGCGGCCTGGGCGAAGCACTCCGAGATGACGACTGTCGAGGAGGTCGCCGACTTCGCACGCTTCCTTGTCCAGCATGGCCTCGCTCATTCGCCCGACGCGGGACACTGGCGTCAGGCATTCGAGCAAGTCGAGATGAACCGGCGGAGGTGGCTGTGGCGGTTGCTGCACAACTATCTCTTTCTTCGTATTCCGATCGCCGACCCTCAACGCTTCCTGGTCTCGACGCTTTGGCTGGTGCGGCCGCTCGGGAGCCGGGCTTTCGCCGGCCTCATGCTCGGCCTCACGGTATTGGCCCTGCTTCTGGTCTTGCGGGAATGGGATCAGTTCAAGGCCTCCCTGGGCCAACTGTCGAGCGTCTCGGGAGCGTTCGGCATCCTGATCGCGATACCGATCGTGAAGCTGCTTCACGAGCTGGGACACGGCTATGTCGCGGTTCACTACGGGGGCCGGGTCAACTCGATCGGGATCGCACTGATCCTCGGGGCGCCTCTGTTTTATGTCGATGTCACCGACAGCTGGCGGCTCAAGTCGCAACGGGCACGTCTGGCGGTCGACGGAGCCGGGATCGCCGTCGACATTGCCATCGCGGTCATGGCGACGCTTGCGTGGGTGATGCTGCCCACCGGGGCGGTTCGCACCATCGCCTTCGGCCTTGCAACAGTTGGTTGGACCGCCAGCCTGGTGATCAATCTCAACCCGTTCATGAAATTCGACGGGTATCACCTGCTCGCCGATACCTTTGAACTGCCGAACCTGCAGTCGCGAGCGCTCGAACTCGCGCAATGGCGCCTACGGGAGCTGCTGTTCGGTTTGGGTTTGCCAGCACCCGAGCATGTGGCGAACTCGCTGCGTCGCGGGCTCGTTCTGTTTGGACTAGGCATCATGATCTATCGGCTGATCCTGTTTACGGGGATCGCGTTGGCGGTCTACGCCTTCTTCTTCAAGCTCCTTGGTCTGGTGCTGTTTGCAGTCGAGATCACCTATTTCATCGTGTTGCCGATCTGGCGCGAACTTAGGGACTGGCACACCATGAAACGGATGATCCTGAGTTCGCCGAGAGCCTGGTGCACGGCTGCCATCTTCGTCGCACTGCTCGGCCTCATCGTCGTTCCCTGGTCGACGACGGTCACGGTGCCCGCCGTCCTGGAGCCGAAGGGATTTTCCCGCCTGCATGTGCCGATACCCGCTCGCATCGACAAGACCTACGTCGGCAGAGGCGGAGACGTCGCTGCCGGCGCGTTGGTTGCGGTCCTGTCCTCGCCAGCCCTGCAACACGAAATCGAGATGACAGGCCTAAAAATCGGGCTGATCGACGTACGACTGGCTCGATTGCTGAGCGACTCAGCGGATCGCGAGCAGGCTGTCGTGCTGCAACAGGAGAAACGAGCTCTCGAACGCCGGCGCGAGGGAGGCATTCGTCAGGAAGAGGCGCTCAAGGTCAAGGCGACGCGGGCCGGCAATGTCGTGGCATACATCGATCACGATGCGGCGGGACGCTGGGTCACGCCATCGGACGCACTGGGCGTCCTGCATGGAACCGACGGTATGCGCGTGCGTGGTCTGGCTGCCGGCGCCGATGTCGGCCGCATTCGTGCCGGCATGACGGCGACCTTCATTCCAAACAATCTGCTGTTGCCGGCAGTGGCTGCGACGATCACCGAGATTGCCTCGGCCAATGCGGGGTTCGTCACCCAGGTCGAGTTGGCGGAGTCACACGGGGGCAGCGTGCCGACGCGGCTGTCGGCCAGTGGGAAGCCCGTGCCGATCTCGGCGCAGTACACGCTGACCGCGGCCGTCGGCTCCATCGCGCAGTCTTATCCGCCAGTCCAGCCACAGGTCGGCGTGCTCCTCGTCAGAGGAGACGCGCGCAGCCTGGTGGCCCGGCTGTGGCAGCGGGTGCTGACGGTATTGGTTCGTGAGAGCGGGTTCTGAACAGAAGTTCAGGTCCTTTGCGCCGTGCGACGGATCGGCCTCAGAAAAACGCCTGCAGCAAGGCTGTCCTTCGTCACGGCCGCTCTGGTGCTGAACGTCACGAACTGGCGTCAGGTGCCCACCACCAGCGGCGCGGTCAGGCGGCGCAGCGCGGCGATCGCCGATAGTGCAGTGATCTTGCCGGTGGCCGGCGTCTCGGGCGAAGGGATGTTGGCGATCGTCATGGTGAAGTCGGAGGAATCGGACCGGACCTCGATGGTGTGGGTGTTGCGCGTGACCGCCGGGTCCGCCCAGATCTCGATGCGCGTGCGGTCGGGCCCGATGCCGGCGAGCGACAGCGCGACGGCCACGTTGACGTTCGCGGGAAAGCCTTTGATCGCCTCGCGTGCGGTGCCCTCGAAGATGCGCGTCGCCGTGGTGATGGTGTCCAGGTCGATGCCGCGCTCGACGAGGTAGGGGGCGCCGGCGAGGCCCTTCGGCGGTTTGCGCGTCGTGATGCGCACGCTGTCGACGCGGCCCTCGGCGACCGCACGCACCGCGTCGAGACCGAGCAGCGCTCCGGTCGGCACCAGGATGCGCGCGCCGGTCGCCTTCGCTTGCTCGACGAGGTGCATGTGGCCGAGCAGCTGGCCGACCGACAGCGGCATGAAGATGCGGCCCCGCGCGACCGCCGGCCCAGCGATCTCGGCAAAGTGGCGGGCCGGGATGCACTCGAGCACGACGTCGGCCAGGTCCGCGAGATCGGCGAGGCCGACGAGTTCGGGTCGCGAGCGCAGCCCCCCGATCTTGGACCGGGCCTTCACGTGATCGCGCGCAGAGACCGCGACCAGCCGGATGCCCGGGATGTTGCCGGTATCGACCGCGCGCGCGACGCTCATGCCGATGGCGCCGAGGCCGCCGATGCCGAGCTTCAGGGTTTCAGCCATGCCGATGTTTCCGGATCGTTGCGCTTGCGCGTCGTGAAGGCGGTGTGTTGCAGTCTAGCCCAGGACCGGCTCGGCGACCATGACTTGCCGCAATCTGCCAGCGATTGCCGAACAGCGCTCGGGTGGTGTTGCCAGACGGGCGGGCCGCACTCATGTTGACCCGGAAGACGACGACGGAGCGAGAGCCATGCAGCATCAAAACACGCGTTTCCCCCTTGTCGCGATGGCCATCGTGCTCGCCAGCCCTGCGGCGCCCGCATTGGCGGCAGCCGGCACCGACTGCATCTGCCGGTCGGCGGACAACCAGCGCTTCGAGAGCCGCACGCTGCGCCACTCCCGCTGGGCCTGCGACGTGAAGCTCGGCTATCTCCCGAGCGCCGAATCCCAACCCGACGCACCACGACGGCCGCAGGTGCAGACCTGCAATCTCGAGGAGGTGCATCAGTTCAAGGTGTGGCTGTGCCTGGAGAACGGCTGCACCTACGGCTATGTGAAGAGCCAGAAGAGCCCGAACAAGCAGCTCGAACGCATCGAGCCACTCAAGGGCGAGCGCCGGCCCTGATCACGCCCTCCTGATCACGCGCCGGCCACGAACTCCGCCGCCGCGCGCGAAACCTCGTGCGCCTCCCTACCGAAGAAATGGTCGGCGCCGGCCACGATGACCAGCGACGGTTGATCGCCGAGCCCGGCCGCGAGCGCGCGCAGTACGGCGACCGGCGCGTAGTCGTCGCAGTCGCCGGCGATCAGGAGCGTCGGCTTGGCGGCGCCGGCGAGAAAGCCGTGATCGCGCGAGGCAACCGGCGGCGCGATGCCGATCAGCCGATGCACGCGCGGGTCGGCCACGCCCGCCGCGAGCCCCACCCAGGCGCCGAACGAGTATCCAGCGACGGCGACTATCGGCACAGCGCTTCTCGCCAGCAGGCAGGTGACGGCTGACCGCACGTCGTCGATCTCGCCGCGCCCCTCGTCGTGCACGCCCGTGCTGGCGCCGACGCCGCGGAAGTTGAACCGCAGCGTCGCGTGGCCCGCATCGCCAAAGGCCCCAACCAGCGCCTCGACGATCGCGTTGGACATCTCGCCGCCGCGCAGCGGATGGGGATGGCAGATCACGACGCCGGCGCGCGGCGACCCCTGCGGCACCGAGATCAGGCCTTCGAGGGTGTTGCTGCCGGCTGGAAAGGCGATCGCTCGTTCCATAGTGTCCCCTGAAGGTCAGTTGCCGGCGACGTCGCCGTCGATATAGAGCCAGCGCCCGCCCTCGCGGACGAAGCGGGACGTCTCCTCGAGCACGTGCGCTGCACCTGCGATCCGCGAGCGCGCCGTGAAGGCAACCGTCGCGCGATCACCCTGCGACTTGGTCGCGAGCACGCGCAGCAGCAGCCACTCCTGCCCCGGCGTGAAATCGATGTGCGCGGGCCGCGTCGAGGGATGCCACGTCGCGAGCAGGTAGGCCGCGTCCGCCCGTACGAACGCCGCGTAGCGCGAGCGCATCAGCGCCTCAGCCGTCGGCGCGATGCAGGCTCCCGCATGATAAGCACCGCAGCAAGCGGCGTAGGTTTGCGTCTCGCTGCGCTTGCGGCAGGGACAGCGCATTCGAGCTCCAATCGTGCGGCGGCGCGCCCATAACGCCAATGGTGGCTGACCCGAATCGCGCTACTGAAGTTGTCCGTGCGCGTTTCAGCAGAGGTTCACCCCGTCATGGCAAAGAACGAAAGCACCGGCAAGTCGGCTGCCGCATCGGCCGCCAAGGTTCTCAAGGATCCCAAGGCCGGCAAGGCGGCGAAGACCGCGGCGGCCTCCGCGCTGACCCAGGCGAAGAGCAAGGAATCAACGAGCGCCACTGCCGCCAGCGCCGCGAGCAAGGTGATGCGCAGCGGCAAGGCCAGCAAGGACGAGAAGGCGGCTGCCGCCTCGGCGCTGACGCAGAAGAAAAAGAAGTAAGACTGCTGTCCTTCGCATCGAGCGTGGTCACGGCAGCGCCGGATCACGCTCGATCGATTCTGAGGGTCGGCGCTGCTAAAGGGCACGGTAGTCGACGCCGAGCGCGTGCGCGCCGCCGCCTGCGACCGTGATCACGTCGTCACCGGCGTTCGTGGTCTCGATGCAGACCATGCGGCGGAACGCGTTCGCAGCCCCCATGTCGCCGAGCCGTGCGGTTTTTTCGAGCCATGGGTTCCAGACGACCGTGCTGCGGCTGCCGGTGCTGGCGATCTGCAGTCGGCGCGTCTGGGCCTCGACTAGCGTGATCGCCGACGTGTCGCCGTGATAGATGCGATCGACTTCCGCGTTCCAGTCCCGCCGATCAGCGTCGAGTGTGGCGCGAT
>JANOJW010000480.1:0-3564 GCA_031418955.1 Hyphomicrobiales bacterium
CTCGACGTTTGCCATAGCCCAGGCGGCGCCTAAGGTGGAGATCGTCGGTGGTGGCGCGGGTGGTGCGACTGTTGCCCATTATCTGCTCAAGGATTTGAAGCCCGGCGACGTGAAGCTCGACGTGACGCTGATCGAGGCAAACCCGACCTACTCGTCCTCGTTTTTTTCCAACCTCTACATCGGCGGCTTCAGGACGCTCGAGAGCTTGAGCCATGGTTATGACGGGCTGCGCAAGGTCGGGGTCAGGATCGTGCACGAGTTCGCGACCGCGGTCGATCCCGTGAAGAAGACGGTGACCACGCGCTCGGGCCGGACCTTCCCCTACGACCGCCTCGTGCTCTCGCCCGGCATCGACGTGAAGTACGACTCGATCCCCGGCTACACCAAAGAGTTGTCGAACATTTTCCCGCATGCCTACCAGACGAGTGCGCTCGGCAAGCGGCAGTTACGCTCCGTGGTCGACACCATGAAGGACGGCGGGACGTTCCTGATGGTGATGCCAGGCGGCGCGTTTCGCTGCCCGCCAGGCCCCTACGAGCGGGCTTGCATGATCGCGCACCAGCTCAAGACGAAGAAGCCGAAGTCCAAGCTCGTCATCCTCGACCCGAAGAAGGCGTTCTCCAAGCAGCCGGTGTTCACCGAGGCGTTCGAGCGTCACTACAAGGGCATCGTCGAGATGAACCTGTCGAACGACATCGACGATTTCTCGGTGACTGCGTTCGACGGCCGCACGCGCGAGGTCACGACCAAGGCCGGCAAGAAGGTGAAGTTCGACGCCGCCAACATCATTCCGGCGCAGCGCGCGGGCGCCATCGCGCAGCTCGCCGGCGTGACGAAGGGCGACTGGGTGGCGGTCGACCCAGCCAACTTCCTCGCCAAGGAGACGAAGGACATCTACGTCGTCGGCGATGCCACGATCGCCGACCCGATGCCGAAGTCTGCGTTCTCGGCCAATAGCCAGGCCAAGGTCGTTGTCGCCGACATCCTCGCCGCACTCGCCAAGAAAGAGTCGTTCCCGGCCCGCTACCGCAACACCTGCTGGTCGTTGGTCGCGCCCGACGACAACATCAAGGTCGGCGCCAACTATGCGCCCAAGGACGGCAAGCTCGAAGCCTCGGGCGGGTTCGTGTCGCAGCCGAAGGAAGAGGCAACCGTTCGCCGGGCCAATTACGAGGAGAGCATCGGCTGGTATTCCTCGATCATCAGCGAGATGTTCGCGAAGCCCGCTGCAGCCCCGGCTCCGGCCAAGAAAGGCTGAACGGTTACCCCCAACTTGAAACGGAAACGGCGGCTCGGTGAGCCGCCGTTGTCTTGACTGACTATCGCACCGCGGTCACTTGAAGGTCTTCAGGTAGGCGACCAGGTCGCGCCGCTCCTGCTCGTCCTTGAGACCGACGAACGCCATCCGGTTGCCCGGCATGGCTTCGCGCGGATTTTCTAGGTACTTCAGCAGGTTATCATCGATCCACGTCCAGCCTTCCTCACCCGCTTTCTTGTTGGCTGGCGAGTAGCTGAAGCCGTCGATGGTGCCAGCCTTTCGGCCCAGCACGCCATTGAGGAGCGGTCCCAGTGCATTCTTGGCATCGGGGCCAACCTGATGGCATTGACGGCAGCGGGCGCGGAACACGTCTTCGCCTTCCTTGGGATCCCCGTCCTTGTTGGCGACAGCGATGCTCGGCAGCGTCACCATCATCACAGTGCCGGCGACCAGGGCGCTGACGAAAGGCCTGCTCATGGGTGTCTCCATCCCCCGCAAATGCGTATATTTGAATATATCGCGACGGGCGCGGAACACACGAGGGCGCTATGCCGCAAACTGTGCGGCATAGCGCCCTATCGATCGGAGACTGCTGCCTTCAGCGCGCGGCTGCCCGGCTCTTGGCTTCGAGCTTCGCTTCGGCGCCGGTCAGGCGCGCGCCGTTGCGAACGCCAGGCGCGGGTTTGGTGAATTCGAGGCCCTTCTCCCAGTAGGGATCGCTGCCATAGAGTTCGGCCAGATACTCGATGAACACATTGACCTTCTCGGGCATGAAGTCCCGGCAGGGATAGACGGCGTAGATGGCGACCGTGTCAGAACCCCGCCATTCGGGCATCACCACTTTCAGCGCGCCGCTCTTGAGCTCGGGCCCGATGTCCCAGGTCGAGCGCAGGCCAAGACCCAGGCCCGCAAGCAAAGCCTCACGCATGAACTCGAACGAGTTCGAGCGGATATTGCCCTTGACGCGCAGCGACTTGTGCTGCCCGTCAACGCCCTGCAGGCGCCACATGTCTTGCGCACCAGCCGAGAGGCAGTTGTGGTCGTCGAGGTCAGCGAGCGTCTTCGGCACGCCGGCCTGCTCGAGATACTTGGGCGAGGCGCAGATGACGCGGTTGTCGGCAGCGAGCTTGCGCTGCACCAGGGAGCTGTCGGCAAGCTCACCGATGCGGATCGCCAAGTCGAAGCCTTCGCGGATGATGTCGACGAAGTTGTCCGTGAGATTGAAGTCGAGTTCGATCTCCGGGAACCTCTCGAGGAACTTGGGCAGGTACGGCGCCATGTGCAACCGGCTGAACGAGGTCGGCGCCGTCACCTTGAGCGCGCCGCGCGGCTTGGTATTGCGCCGGGAGACGAAGTCCTCCGCCTCCTCGATCAGGCTCAGGATGTCGACGACGCGCTTGAAGTAGCCCTCGCCGGTCTCCGTCAGCGTGAGCTGGCGGGTGGTGCGCTGGAACAGCCGCGTGTTCAGCCGCTCCTCGAGCAGGCTGACGCGCTTTGAGACGACGGCCGGCGACAGGCCCATCTCGCGGCCCGCCGCCGACATGTTGCCGGTTCGGGCCACTCGAGCAAAGATCTCCAGATCGGTGATCGCGGTCACGGTCGACTCCTCACGGGTTTTGCGACGCGGGAATATCAAGTGCTTCTCCCTTCTGGAAAATATGCTCAGGGGTGACCATACTGTGGTGGGCGACTTCGCCCTAAAGGAATAGAATCTTTCCCCTGGAAGCGAAATAGACTTGTTTGGCCCGGGAAATCGGCTCGAGTCGGGGCGACGCGGCGGGCTCGATCAACTAAAGTCGATGACGACGAAAGTAGGGGGCGTTAACCCTGCCGACGTCGGGCAGGACTCGAGGATGCGGGCGGGTCCGCGAGGTGCGGGCATTCGCCCTGGAGACACGAGATGTCATTGATCGCGATGCCGGAGCCTGACCGGAAGGTGATCGCCAACCGGTTGGCCATCGTGAAGGATCTGCAGAACCTGGTGGGTGCTGCCGCCGTGATCGCCGACGAGGACGGCCGGCGGGCGTTCGAGACGGACGGCCTGACCGCCTATCGCTGCATGCCGCTCGCAGTGACTCTGCCGCGCACGACCGAGGACGTGGTCAAGATCCTCAAGTACTGCAACGAGCACCGCATCAAGGTGATCCCGCGCGGAGCGGGGACGTCGCTGTGCGGCGGCGCGCTTCCAGCAGAGGATGCGCTCGTCGTCTGCGTTGCCAAGATGAACAAGGTCCTGAACATCGATTATCTCAATCGCACAGCCAGCGTCGAGGTCGGCATCACCAATCTGGGCATCTCGGCGGCGG
>JANOJW010000481.1:0-5417 GCA_031418955.1 Hyphomicrobiales bacterium
ACGCGCTGCGCGTTTTTCTGGGCGGGCGCGAGCTGAAGCCGCCGGCGCGGTTGCCGGTGGGATGATGCGACCCGTGGTTGAGGAATGGCGTCACGCCGACGTCGGACGATCACGCCCAACTGCAGGATTTAGGTTCAATCGATCGCGGCGCATATGCGGATTGATCCGTTTTATCAGCCCCGCGCACCCGGTATTCTGGGTCTCGCCTGCTACATGCTCAAACGGTACGCGGACGCCCTGCCGCATTTGCAGGAGTGCGTGTCGCGAGCGCCGAATATGGCGGCCAGCCGTCGCTGGTTGGCTGCCACCTATGCCCAGTTGGGTCAGCTCGACAGCGCCAGGATCGAGGCCGCGGAGGTGATGCGTATCGAGCCCTGGTGCACGATCAGCCAAAATAATTTTGTGAGAATCTGCAAGCGCCCCGAGGATGCCGAGCACTGCAAGGATGGCCTGCGCAAGGCGGGGTTTCCCGAGTGATGGCGGGCTTGCCGAGCTGGGCCGATCATGGGCGCTCCCCCGAGGTGGCGGGCGACTTCAGCTTTCTGCGGAGCTGCAGGCGTCGTTGAGCGGAGGCGGCGACTTTCCGCAATGGGTCACAATTTGAGACCAGAAATCCGCGTTGCGCAAGGCCGCCGGAGCTTTTTCTAGATCGTCGCGATGCCACCTAAGGATTTTATTGGCGACCCCAGCAGGATTTGAACCTGCGACCCCCAGATTAGGAATCTGGTGCTCTATCCAGCTGAGCTATGGGGCCTCAACGCCACGCGATCTATAGCGAACCGGTGGACCGCCGTCATCTGCCTCTCCGCACTGGACGCACGCGGACGGGGGCCGAGGGCCGGCGGCACTTGCTTGCGCCTTCAGATGCCCACAAGCCTCCAGCGCTCAGGCGACAGGCTCGGGGGTGGCCCGGGCGGCGGCGCGCCGCGCGCTCTCGGCGAGCTCCTTGAGACGCTCCTGAGTCTTCTTGTCGGGTGTCACCATGCCGGCCGACAGGATGATCTTGGCCGCATCCTCGACCGAGATGTCGACCGGGATCACTTTGCTGCGCGGCACGAACACGGTGAAGCCCGAGGGCGGCATCAGGTGCGTCGGCATGAACACGGCGACGAGATCCTCGCCGGGCGCCACTGCGGCGGTGATCTCCTTGGCGGCAGCCCCCGTCATGAACACGATGGCGAAGATGCCGGGCGAGGGGAATTCCATCACCGCCACGCTCTTGAACGGCTGGTCGGGACCAGTGGCCGCGACGACGGATTCGAAGATCTGCTTCAAGGGCTTGTAGACGCTGCGAACGAGCGGCAGGCGGTCGAGCATGACCTCGCCAGCGGTGATGAGAGAGCGCCCGATCAGGTTGGCGGCGAGTGCGCCGATCATGGTCAGCATCGCGATCACGAAGATCAGGCCGGCGCCCGGCAGCGCGAACGGCAGATAACTGTCGGGATTGTAGACGCGCGGGATGTAGGGCTTCACCCAGGTGTCGAATGAGGTGATCACATACCACGCGATGACGAGGGTGATGGTGACGGGGCCCACCACCACGAGGCCGGTGAGGAAATAGTTGCGCAGCCTGGTCGAGAACTTGACGCGATGGATCGGTTCTTGTCCGCCTAAAGGCAGGATCGGGGACGGCGGGGCGCCGGCCACGGTCGACGCCTCGGATTTTCTCGACTTGTTCCGCATCGATTTCTCCAGCCGACGCATGCCGGCTGCGTGCCGTTCGCCAGCACTATGGCCGAAGCCGCCCGCTGAGGCAAAGCCCCGGGCCTCAGACCTTCGGCGAGGCGGCTGGCCTTCGGCGAGGCGGCTAGCCGCAGGCCTACTGCGGGATGACCATGCAGTCGACGCCCTTGGCGCGCAGTGACGTACAGGCGGCCTTCGAGGTGTCTGCGTCGGCAAACGGACCGATGCGTACGCGATAGAACGTGCCCATGTTGCCGAACACCGCCTCGTCGATCTCGTAGCGCTTATCACCGATGTCGCCAGCATGCGCAGATTTGATCTTCTCCGCAAGCGTCTGAGCCTCTTGTCGGCTGCGGACGGCACCGAGCTGCAGGCGGAAGCGGCCAGAGGCTGATGCTGCAGCGGCGACTGGCGGCGTGGCCTTTGGCAGCACCGCCGCTGGGCCGGCGGCGGGAGAAGCAGCCGGCGTGACGGTTGCGGCGCGCGGCGCGGCGGCTGGATTGGTAGGTGGTGGGACCGCCACGGCGGCCGGCGCGACCGGTGCCGCCGGGGCTGACGCGGGTTTGGGCAGGGGAGCCGCCGCCGACCCGCCGCCGAACAGGTTCGAGAAGAACCCGCCCGAAGATGGCGCTGCTGGAGCCGGTGCTGTCTGGGGCCCCTTGGCGGTGGAGGCTGTCTGGACGTTCGTGACGCCCGGCACGCCAGGCCGGCCTGCGGCCAAGGCCTTCGGCTCGCCGAGGCCCGCCTCCTTGTAGGCCTCCGACCGGATCTGCATCACGGTGGCGCGCTCGCTCTCGCCGAGACCACCCTTCAGTTCGAGCGCGGCTTGCAGGTCCGAGATCGCCTGAGCCGGCTTGGCCTGCTTGCGATGGGCCTGGCCGCGAATGGCGAGAATCCGGGCCATGGCGCGGGAATCGAGACCCGGACGGGCCATCAATGCATTCGACTGGTTGACCGCGAGATCAAACTTGCCGCCGTCGAGCGATTTCTGCGCGGCCTCGATCTGACGCTGGGCCTCGGCCGCATCGATCTTGGGCGCCGTCGCCGGTTCGCCGTCAGCGGGCGGGACAGCCTTCTTGGCTTGCGGCTTGGTCTTGGGCTTTGGTTTGGCGACCGGCGCCTGTTCGGCGGCCGGCGGCGCTGATTGGGCCGCGACCGGCGCTGAAAGCAGCGCCAGGGTCAGCAGTCCGACAGTCAATAGAGCCAGCGGCGAGCCAACGCGCGGCATGGACGTCTTCCTCGAGCCTTCGGTACGCCCCAGCACCCGCTTCAGTCCGCAGCACACGGTTCGCAGACCGGGATCACTGTAGGATGAAGCCGGCCACGGAGGCAATTCCGTGGCCGCGCTTTCTTTCCCAAGACTGAGACTATTCCACAGTTACCGACTTGGCCAGATTGCGCGGCTGGTCGACGTCGGTGCCCATGAACACGGCCGTGTGGTAGGCCATCAGCTGCATCGGCACCGCATAGATGAGCGGGGCGACGAAAGGATGCACCGTCGGCATCCGCAGGTGCGTCGCCACCTTGCAGCCGGTGGTCTGGGGATCGGCGTCCGACACGAACACGATCTGGCCGCCGCGGGCCGCGACCTCCTGCACGTTCGACACCGTCTTCTCGAACAGGCCGTCCTCGGGCGCCACCACGATCACCGGCACGTTCTCGTCGATCAGCGCGATCGGCCCGTGCTTCATCTCGCCGGCCGCGTAGCCTTCGGCGTGGATGTAGGAGATCTCCTTGAGCTTCAAGGCGCCCTCGAGCGCGATCGGGTACGACACGCCGCGGCCGAGGTAGAGCACGTCGCGCGCCTTGGCGAGCCAGTGCGCGAGATCCTCGTAGCGCTTCTCGTCGCGCAACAGCGTCGAGATGTGGCGCGGCACCTCGGTGAGCGCACGCACGAGATCGCGCTCTTTCTCGGCGTCGATGGTGCCCCGCGCGCGGGCCATGGCGAGCGCCAGACAGGCGAGCGTCGCGAGCTGGCAGGTGAAGGCCTTGGTCGAGGCGACGCCGATCTCGGGGCCCGCGAGCGTCGGCAGCATGGCGTGGCTCTCGCGCGCGATCGTGGAGGTGCGCACGTTGACCACGGACGCGATGCGCTGGCCGTTGGCCTTGCAGTACCTGAGCGTCGCGAGCGTGTCGGCAGTCTCCCCCGACTGCGACACGAACACCGCGAGCCCGCTTTCGGGCAGCGGCGCCTCGCGATAGCGCAGCTCCGAGGCGACGTCGATCTCCACGGGGACGCGTGCATATCGCTCGAGCCAATACTTGGCGACGAGGCCCGCGTAATAGGCGGTGCCGCACGCCGAGATCGTCACGCGCGGGACCTTGGCGAGGTCGATGCCGAGATCGGGAAAGTTCACCCGGCCGGCCGCCATGTCGATGTAGTTGGTCAGCGTGTGGCTGATCACTTCGGGCTGCTCGTGGATCTCCTTCAGCATGAAATGCCGGTGGTTGCCCTTGTCGACGAGGAAGCCCGATGCCGACGAGGTGATCATCGGGCGGTCCACGCGGCGGCCCTGGCGGTCGCGGATTTCCACCGACTGGCGCGTCAGGATCGCCCAGTCGCCTTCGTCGAGATAGGTGATCTGGCTGGTGAACGGCGCCAGCGCGATGGCGTCCGAGCCCAGATACATCTCGCCATCGCCGTGACCGACAGCGAGCGGTGAGCCTTCGCGCGCGCCGATCATCAGGTTGTCGTGGCCAGCGAAGATGATGGCGAAGGCGAAGGCGCCGCGCAGACGGTTGAGCGCCGCCTTGGTGGCGTTGATGGGATCGGCGCCCCCGAGCATCTCCTTGGTGATCAGATGCGCGACCACCTCGGTGTCGGTGTCGGAGGTGAATTTGACGCCGCCGCGAATGAGCTCGTCCTTCAACTCGCGGAAATTCTCGATGATGCCGTTGTGCACGATCGAGACCTTGTCGGTCATGTGCGGGTGGGCGTTGCGCTCGTTGGGTGCGCCGTGGGTCGCCCAGCGCGTGTGGCCGATGCCGGCGTGGCCGACGAGGGGGTCGACGGTGAGCTTGTCGGCGAGGTTGCGCAGTTTGCCCTCGGCGCGGCGGCGGTCGAGGGTGCCGTTCTCGACGGTGGCGACGCCCGCCGAATCATAGCCGCGATATTCGAGACGGCGCAGCGCATCGACGAGATCGACCGCGACGGGCTTGGAGCCAAGAATGCCGACGATGCCGCACATGGGTTCGTTCTCCTTGCGTACGCGGGCGTTGCGCCCGAACTAGCCGTGATTGGGTCCGTGATCAATTCAACACGTATGTCATTGGTTTACAGAGTAGCTTTTCTTGGCGCCTTCGGTTGCCCACTCTTGCTTGCGCCTTCGGTTGCCCAGTACCAACCGGCGCTCAGTCCAACAGTCGCCGAAGCTCGCCGCATCCACGCGCCGGATGCTTGTGGGCATCCGAAGGCGCAAGCAAGAACCCGCCGGATGCTCGTGGGCATCCGAAGGCGCAAGCACCAAGCTATTTCGCCTTGCGCTTCTGCATGGCGGCGCGGAACTTGGCGGCCCACCCGGGCCGGCTGTCCTGCGTCGCCCGCTCGAACGCCAGCGCGTCCGCCTCTACGTCCTTCGTGATGACGCTGCCCGAGCCGACATAGGCTCCCTCGCCGATCGTCACAGGCGCGACCAGCGACGAGTTGGAGCCGATGAACGCACCCCGGCCGATCACCGTCGTGTGCTTGAAGTAGCCGTCGTAGTTGCAGAAAATCGTGCCGGCCCCGATGTTGG
>JANOJW010000482.1:0-3164 GCA_031418955.1 Hyphomicrobiales bacterium
CTCGGTCATCCGCTCGGGTGTCGACCCAGCAGCGGTGAAGGAGGCTGCGAAGATGCTGGTCGCGGCGAAGCGACCGGTGATCTACGCGGGGCAGGGTGTGCACTGGGCGGAAGCCTGGGCCGAGTTGAAGCAACTCGCGGAGCTGCTGGCAATCCCGGTGACGACCAGTCTCGAGGGCAAAAGCGCGTTTCCCGAGACGCATCCCTTGTCGCTCGGCTCGGGCGGGCTTGCCATTCCGCAGACAGTGCGTACGTTCCTCGACAAGTCGGATCTCATTCTCGGCGTCGGCTGCTCGTTCAGCGAGACCAATTTCGGCGTCAAGATGCCGGTCGGCGCACGCATCATCCAGGCGACGCTCGACCCGTCCGACATCAACAAGGACGTGTCCGTTGCACTGGGTGTGGCCGGCGACGCCAAGCTGTTCCTCGCCGCGATGATCGAGGAAGTGCAGAAGCTGCACGGCAAGTCGCCGAAGGACTCGAAGGCGGTGGCGGCCGAGATCCGGGAGGTCTACGAGCCCTGGCTCGCCAAGTGGATGCCCAAGCTCACGCATGATGGGGCGCCGCTCAATCCTTATCGGGTGCTGTGGGATTTGCAGAAGATCGTCGACGTCGCCAACACCATCATCACGCATGATGCCGGTTCGCCGCGTGATCAGCTGTCGCCGTTCTGGCGCCCGACGACGCCGCTCTCCTACATCGGCTGGGGCAAGACCACGCAGCTCGGCGCGGGTTTGGGCTACGCGATGGGCGCCAAACTCGCCAAGCCGGACAAGCTTTGTATCAACGTGTGGGGTGACGCGGCGATCGGCTTCACCGGCATGGACTTCGAGACCTGCGTGCGCGAGCGCATTCCTATTATGTCGGTGCTGCTCAACAACTTCTCGATGGCGATCGAACTGAAGGTGATGGCGGTGTCGACGCAGAAGTACCGCTCGACCGACATCTCGGGTGACTATGCGGCGATGGCGCGGGCGTTCGGCGGGCACGGCGAGCGCATCGAGAGCCCGAAGGACATCGTGCCGGCGATCAAGCGCGGCATCGAGGCGACGAAGGCGGGCAAGCCGGCGCTGCTCGAGTTCATAACCAGCAAGGAGACCGAGGTGAGCCGGATCGGGTGATATTCAAGGTGTGGCGGACGCGCTCCACTTTTCCAATGGTGACGCTGCAGGCGATTCGCAGCGTTACATTCCTCGGTAGCGGAGTAGCTTATGGGCAAGATGGAAGAGATCAAGCAGGCTGCATCGGATCTGACAAAGGAAGAGCTCGCCCAACTGCGTGCATGGCTCGAAGATCTCGAAGAGCAGCGGTTCGACGAGCAGATCGAGCGCGACGAGAAGGCTGGCAAACTCGACAAGCTTGAACAGCGCGCTTTGGAGAACTTGAAGGCTGGGCGCGTCAGCGATCTGTGATGCAGGCACCATCATGGCTACCCGACATCGTGCCGACGTTGATTTCTGGAAGTGCTACGCTGCGTTGCCACCAACCGTGAAAGAGCAGGCTGACAAGGCCTTCGAATTGCTGAAGCAGGATCCACAGCATCCCTCGTTGAGATTCAAGAGGGTTGGGCGCAAGTGGTCCGCGCGCGTGAACCAAGGGGTATCGTGCGATCGCAATCGATACGGACGACGGTTTGCTGTGGACATGGATCGGCGGGCACGACGACTACATGCGGGAAATCGGCAAGTGACGGCGCCAGTGCGCCGCCCCTTGCCGTGCGGGCCGCTTTGGTGGAAACGTGCGGGACCGTCCGGGGAGGCGTGATCGCGCGTTCCCGCAACACTGGAGAAACTGATGTTCCGCAGATTGCTGCTGGCCGCGTTGGTTGCGTCGACCGCCGTTGCCGGCCCCGCGCTTTCGGCCAAGAAGGACGACACGCTCGTCTGGGCGACCGACCGCGAGAACCCGATCGTCGATTCGAGCTACATCAACACGCGCGAGATGGTGATCATCGGCTCGCTGGTCTATGACCGCCTGATCCATCTCGACGAGAAGTACCAACCCCAGCCGCTGCTGGCGACGTCGTGGAAGTGGGAAAGCCCGACCGTTCTCGACATGGAGATCCGCAAAGGCGTCAAGTTCCACTCGGGCAAAGAGCTCGATGCCGAGGACGTCGCCTACACGATCAACTTCATCGTCGACAAGAACAACAAGTCGTTCACGTACTCATATGTGTCGTGGGTGAAGAGCGTCGAGGCGACCGACAAGCACAAGGTCCGCATCACCTTGAACAAGGCGTTCCCGACGGCGCTGATCAATCTCGCCGGCGCGGTGAACATCCAGCAGAAGGGCCACTACGACACCGCGACGGCGAAGCCCGACGGCTCGAAGGATTTCGGCGCCGTGCCGGCCAACGGCACCGGTCCCTACAAGGTGACGGAATTGAAGCCCGGCCAGTCGATCCTGATGGTGAAGAACGACGCCTATTGGGAGGGAAGCCCCAAGGGCAAACCACAGATCAGCAAGATCCTCTACCGCACCATCAAGGATGCCAATACGCGGCTCGCCGAGGTGATGACTGGCGCCATCGACTGGGTGTGGGACGTGCCCAAGGACCAGGCCGAGCGAGTCAAGGTTGCACCCAATCTCGTCGTCGAGAACGCCAAGACGATGCGGTTCTCGTATCTCGCTTTCGACGTGAAGGGCATCACGCCCGACAAGCGGTTCATGGACAAGCGGGTGCGGCAGGCGTTTGCGCACGCGATCAACCGGGAGTCGCTCGTCAAGAACCTGGTCGGCACGCCGTCGGAGGTGACCAACTCGCCGTGTCATCCCGATCAATTCGCCTGCGCGCAGGATGTGACGACGTACGAGTACAGCCCGGAGAAGGCGAAGAAGCTGCTGGCTGACGCGGGCCATCCGAACGGCTTCGAGTTCGATCTCGTTGCTTATCGCGAGCGCGAGTTCACCGAGGCGATCATCGGCGATCTGGTGAAGGTCGGCCTGAAGCCGAAGCTCACGTTCATGCAGTACGCACCTATGGTGCAGGGCATCCACAAGGGTCAGGTCGCCGTCTACAACGGCACCTGGGGCTCGAGCTCGATCCCGGACGTCACGGCGGCAATCGGGCACTTCTTCACCGGCACGCCCGACGACCTGACCAAGGACGAGGCGGTGATGAAGCTGATCTCGGAGGCCGACGGGACGATCGAGCCCGAGCGGCGC
>JANOJW010000483.1:0-3527 GCA_031418955.1 Hyphomicrobiales bacterium
GTGCTGGCCGGCGATCTCGATCAGTTCATCGAGGCGGCCCTCGCCCAGCGCATCAAAGGCGGCGGCCCACAGCGGGTCGAAGACTTGGACGCATAGCCTGACGCATGCACGCCGCCCCGTTACCGCCCGCTTTGAGGCGGGCGGTAGGCTCGGGGCAGGCGACTACTGCGCCACAACGTCGGTGCGCACGAGCGTCGATTGCGACGCCTCGCCGGTCAGGCGGGAGAGGAAGTCGGCAGCCGCTTCATAGGATTTGCGCGACTGTGTCAGCTCCATCAGCTCGCGCATCAGGCGGGCGAGGCGGGCTGCTTCGTCGGCCGAGAGCACCGCGCCGTCGGGCCGGCCGCTGTCGGGGATCGAATAGAAATCGTAGTCGTGGTGATGCTGCATGACTGGTTTCCACTCCTCTCCGTTGGCCGGGTAGCCAAAGGCGTTGTCGGGCTCCTTCGCTATCTTCGGTGCAGCTTGATTTGAGTGTGCTTGAACACCGTTTCAAGATCGTTACGAAAAGGTGACCGCGATTTAACCATGCGTGATCGGTGGACCGGCGGCGCTCGAGGCGCCTCCGCCGCTCCCGCAACTGGCCGCGATGAGATTACTCAGCCGCCTCGGCCTTCTTCTTGGCCTTCGGCTTCTTCAGATCCTTCGAATAGGCGATCGACACCGGTGCGTCGGCCTCGAACGGGCTGTTGAGGCCGAGTTCCTTCGCCCAGATGCGCACCTGCGGGAACACCTCCTTGCCGAGCAGCTCGATGCAACGCAGCGAGTCCTTCTGCGAGACCTTCCCGTCCTGTGCCCAGACCGCCATGATGCCGGGCCGCGTCTCTTCGAGCAGATGCTTGATGCGCGGCAGCACCTGCTTGGGTGTGCCGGCCATGATCATGCCGGACTCGAGCTGCTCCTCGAAGGACATGGCGCCGCGCGGGTTCTTCGAGCGGCCGACGGCGAATTCGACGAACTGGCGGCGGCCACTGGGCGAGAAGTAGCCGGACGGATTCGCCCACACGGGATGCGCCAGCCCCGTGAACTCCCCCTGCATCCAGGTGAATTCGCGCGCGTTCTTGACCGCAGTCTTCTCGTCGTCGTGGACGTGGATGCGGGCGAGATAGCCCCGGTTCTCGGGTCCGGTCGTGTAGCCGCAGGCTTCGGCCGTTTCGTCGTAGAGCGCCCAGATCTTCTTGGTATCCTCGATCGAGGTGTTGAGCGCGATGTAGGGGTAGCGTTGTTGCGCCGCCCAGATTACCGTTTCCTTGGAGATGACGCCCGGGATCCAAACTCGCGGATAGGGCTTCTGCAGCGGCACCGCCCACGGGTTGACCACCCGGTGCTGATAGTGCGTGCCCTCCCAGCGGAACGGCCCGGGCTCGGTCCACGCCTTGACGATGAGATCGTGCGCCTCGACGAACCTCTCACGGTTGTAGGCCGGGTTGACGCCGGCTGCGAGCTGTTCCTGGCCGCCGCCGCGCACGAAGCCCGAGACGAGGCGACCTTTCGAGATCATGTCGATCATGGCCAGTTCCTCGGCGAGCCGGATCGGGTTCTCGGCGAGCGGCAGGGGATTGCCGAGCAGCACGATCTTCACCCGCTCTGTTACGGCGGCGAGGATGGCGGCGCAGATGTTGGTCTTGGCCTGCATGCAGAACGGCGCGTTGTGGTGCTCGTTCAGCATGATGCCGTCGATGCCGACGGCCTCGCACAGCTTGTACTGCTCGATGAACTCATTGTAGAGGCGCGAGCCCGCGACCGGATCGAAGTGCTTATTGGAGAAGGTCAGCGCGGTCGCGCCGTACTTGAGGCCTTCCTTCTCGTCGTAGGCCGACATCGGCTGTTCGGTGAAGTACATCAGGTGCATGGGCGGTTCTCCGGGGGTCGTGGCAGAAGCTTCACGGTTGGAATTCGGAAATGAAGGTCACTGCATCGGTTATTCGGATACCGTTCGTTCCATCGAGCACCAGAAGATCAGCATCACGAGTAATGATCCTTCGCGCGCCTGAACAAACGGCAAGCTCGAAGAACTTGTCGTCGGAAGGGTCGCGGCACACGCGGTATCGGCACCATGGCGTGTACATGCGGCCCGTCGAGCAGATCGCTTCCAAGGCAGCTAAACGTTCGTCCGCGATCATGTATCGCTCCCACCTAGGCCGCATCACGACGCTCGTGAGTTCAAGAACGATATCCGGCGAAAGCATCAGCTCGCCATTGGTCATCACGATCTGCAGCGCTCTCTGACCGAACGATCGGAGAAAGAAAACAGAACCGACGAGCACATTCGTATCGACGACGAAGCGCGCGTCACTTGTCATTCATGATCTCGTCGAAAATCTCGCGCGTCAGCCCTCGTTCCTCGGCGCGGCGCGATACGATCTCCAGGACTTCGAGCGGAGACGTTGCAGTCTCGAGTTCCTCGTCGTACGCGGCGACTCTCAGTTTCACCTTCATGTCCGGGTCGGGGAACTCTTTCGCCCACTCGGGCGGCAGTTCGCCGGCCTTCATGATCTTCTGGATGATGGTCATGCGGGTGTCCTCCCAGAGCGGCTGGCTGCCGGCGAGCGCCCTACTTCAGAAACGCGGCGAGGAGCTTGGCGAGCTCGGCCGGCTTCTCCATGTCGATGGCGTGACCCGCACCCTTCACGATTTCGACCCGAGCGTTGGGCAGCGCCGACTTCCACTGGTTGGCGGTCGCGCGCGAGATCACCTTGTCGTGCTCGCCCCACACGATCAGCGTCGGCGCCGGCATCGAGGCGAGCAGGTGCGGCAGTGTCTGGCTGTACATGTAGGGCTTCCAGGCGATGCGGAAGCACATCTCCCGCGCGATGTCCCAGGCCTCGAGCTGGTCGGTGGAGACGTCGCCGTAGTTGGCAGTGAAAGCCTTGGGATCGTGGAAGAACGCTTGCGGGTAGTCGATGTAGGAGATGATCGCCTGGTCGAGAATGTAGCCCTCGTTCGGCTTGATTCCGAACGGTCCGACGACCGCAAGCTTGGCCGTAGCGATCGGCGCCATCGTCGCCATCTCGGCTGCGACCCAGCCCCCGAATCCCAGGCCGAGCAGGTTGGGCTTCTCGATCCCAAGCTCGGCCAGCAGCATCTGGTTCATCGCCGCGACGTCGCGGACGCTGCGCATCCACTCGGGCCGCGGTGATTTCCCGAAGCCCGCAAAGTGCGGCACGATCACGTCGTGGGACATCGTCAGCGTGTCGTAGAGCGCGAGCTTGTCGAGCGTGCCGATGTCGTGGTGCAGCACGAGCAGCGGCGCACCTTTGCCGGCGCGGGCCACATGCAGTTTGATGCCAGCGACCTCGACGGTACGAGTGGTCCACTTGGGTGCGTCAGCCATGGGATATCCTGATCGTTGCCAGGGCAACGATCAGGCGGCCTGTCACAAGAGTCAATCGGGAAGCCGCCAATATGATGCCCCGGAACCGCCGACCAGACCAGACTTCAACGGCGCACGGTGACGCCCATCCAGATGCGATTGCGGGCGTATTCGCGGTCCTCCGTGGATGTGACCCAGGTGGTCTCGGCGGCGG
>JANOJW010000484.1:0-1523 GCA_031418955.1 Hyphomicrobiales bacterium
CTCATGTTGGCCACCCGGCGCCATACTCTCAACCCTGGCCGGCGGTCACACTACCGCGGCGGAGCGCAGAACTCCAGCAGCGCCGCCGCCGTTAAGTCAGTTAATCGTGGCCGCACTATGGGCGCGGCGAGCATAAGCGCGGGTGCGCCCGCCTCACCTCACGCCTTCGCCGCCTCGGGCACTGCGGCGAGGATCGCGGTCAGCCGCTCCCGGATCGCCTTCTGGCGCACCGGGGCGACGATCTTCTTGTTGGTCAGATCCGTCACGTAGAAGGTGTCGACCGCCCGCTCGCCGAAGGTGGTGATGTGGGCCGACGTGATGTCGAGATTGAGATCGGAGAGCGCGGTGGTGACCTCGTAGAGGAGGCCCGGCCGGTCGAGGCCCGCGACGTCGAGCACCGTGAACTGGTCGGAGACCTCGTTGTCGATCACCACCTCGGGCGCGACCGTGAAGGCGCGGATGGTGCCCTTCACCTCGCGTTTGCGGCCCATCAGGGTCTGCAGGCGGATCGAGCCCTCGAGCAGCTTCCCGATGCTCTCCCCGATCCGCTCGGCGCGGCGGCGCTCGTCCTCCTCGCGGTCGAACTCGCGTTGCAGCAGGAAGGTGTCGAGCGCGAAGCCGTCGCGGGTCGTCGCGATGTGAGCGCCGACGATGTTGGCGCCGGCCGCCGCGCAGGCGCCGGCGAACAGCGACAACAGCCGCGCGTGATTGGGTGCGAGCACGGTCAGCTCGGTGACGGCGGTGAAGGTATCGGTCGCAAAGTCGGTGGCGAAGGTGCGGCCAGCGCGCTCAGCACCCGTGATGAGCTGCATGTGCTCGACCTGCTTCTTGGTGTCGGTCCGCAGCCAGTAATCGGCGTAGTGGCGGCGGATGTAGCTCTCGATGTGGTCGGCCCCGTGCCCCCCCGAGGCTGCCGCCGCGCGAAAGCCGTCTTGCGCGGCGGTGATGCGCTCGACGCCGCGATTGGTGCCGGTGCCGCCTGCCACCAGCGGTTCGGTGACGGCGTAGAGCGTGCGCAGCAGCTGGCCCTTCCAGCCGTTCCACGTCGTCGGCCCGACGGCGCGAATGTCGGCGACGGTGAGCAGGAGCAGGAGGCTCAGCCGCTCGGGCGTCTCGACCACCCGGGCGAAATCCTGCGCGGTCTTGGGATCCGACAGATCCCGGCTCTGGGCGATCGTACTCATGTCGAGATGATGCTCGATCAGCCAGGCGACGAGCTCGCTCTCCTCGGGGTCGAGGCCGAGCCGGGGTGAGACCGCGCGCGCAATGCGGGCGCCGGCGATCGAGTGGTCTTCGGGCCGGCCCTTGGCGACGTCGTGCAGGAAGGCTGCGACATAGATCACGCGGCGGCGGCTCTCCAAGGCGCGGATCAGGCGATGCGACAGCGGATGGTGCTTCTCGGATTCGCCGCGATCGATCTCCGACACGATGCCAACGGTGCGGATCAGATGCTCGTCGACGGTGTAGCTGTGGTACATGTTGAACTGCATCATCGACACGACGGTGCCGAAGTCGGGCACGAA
>JANOJW010000485.1:0-3292 GCA_031418955.1 Hyphomicrobiales bacterium
CGCGGGTGTCCGTTCGTGTGTCGGCGCATGGCGGCCAGCGCTGCGGAACGGCAGCACGGCGGCGAGGAGGGCGGCGGCTAGTTCGAATTTCATGGCGGCGTCTCGCGTGGGCGGGCGATCGGGACACACGGGACGCAACGACGGGTCGTCAGGCAGCCACGCGGCCGGAGCCGCCGCGGCCGGTGCGCTCTCCCGGCCGCGGCCGGTTCTGAGCGATGAACTCGCGGATGCGCTCGGCGGTCCGCGTGGTGACGTCGCCGCCATCGCGCAGGCGCTCGACTAGACGCCATTCGTGCACGGCCTTCTGGCCGAAGGTGGTCGCCGCCATCCCCGAAACTTCGAGGAAGGACTCGATCTCGATGAGGAGAGGTGATTTGCTCATGGGCCAGTGATGATCGGAAATGTCCGACTAGTCAAGTTGATCGGTCCACAGGCGTTCCCCGGCGGCCCATCGAAAGCTATGCCGCTGCATGGCAATCGATTGGAGAACCCGCCTCAAGACGATCATCGATGAGACCCCAGGTCTCACGATGAAGTCGCTATCGTTGAGGGCTGGATTGGGAGCCACTGCCTTACATGACATCCTTCGCCGGGGCACATCGCCGTCGGTCGATACCCTTGTGGCTGTTGCGAAGGTGCTTGGCATTAAACCATCGCAGCTTATTGACGGCGATGAGAACATCAAGCTGACAATCCCCGTGGTCGGGATCGTGTCGGCCGGCGAAGGCTGGACCCCGGTCGACGACGGGGTCGATGGGAACGTGGAGTTCGAGCTTGGAGCCCACGACACGATCGCGGTCGAGGTGCGCGGCGACAGCATGGCGCCGGTCTACCGCAACGGCGACATGCTGATCTGCCATCGGCGCTTCGGCCCGAACGCGGACAACCTCATCGGCCTCGACTGCGTGATCCGCACCGCCAAGGGCGACAACTTCGTGAAGATCCTGAAGCGGGGCAGCCGCCCGAACCGCTTCAACCTGAAGAGCTACAACCCCGTCGTCGACGACATCGAGGAAGTGGCGCTGGCCTGGGTCGCGCCGGTGGCCTGGATCAAGCGCGGGGCTCGGTAACGTTGATCGGTGCCATCCGATCGGCTATAAGCTGAGATGGTCAGAGAGGAACCCATGGCCACCACCATCGAAGAGCGACTGACCGCCCTCGAGCGCGAGAACGTCGAGATCAAAATTCGGTTGTCGACTGTCGAGGGGCAGTTCGAGTTCATCTCGCGGCAACTTCGCGACAGCCACCTGTATATGCAGGCGAAGTTCGCCGAGGTCGACATGCGGTTCGAGCGGATCGAGGGGCGGATGGGGCGCGTCGAGGGCCGGCTGGAGCGCGTCGAGAGCCGGCTGGAGCGTGTCGAAACCGGCCTCGCCGAGGTCCGCGGCGACATCCGGGGCCTGCGCGAGGACCTCCCCGGCATGATGCGCGACGTCATGCGCGAGGTGCTCGCGGAGAGCCGCAAGGCGTGACCGCGCACCACCCGCGGCCTGGATCATCCCTCGATCTGCTTGGCCGCTCTCTCGGCATCGAAAGCAGCGACAACTTGCTCGCGAGCTGATCTCCGCGCCTCGCGGTTTCTCGCGATTTGTGCCAGTCGCGCCTGATCTGATCGAGCCCAGTGCTCTTCGTAGGCGGCGAGCCGGTCGGGGCAGCTGCACCATGGGTCTTTTGGACCACGCCCGTCGTACCTCGACGCGAGCTGCGCATCGACCATCAGGTCGGCAAGCGCCACCCCATCCACCGTAATGAACAAGAGAGGACGTCCGCGGGCATCGACCTTGTCGAGCAGAACGATGTTGAGTGCTCCCCGCGCCGCCCCACCTTGCAGAAGCGAAACCAGATAGTCGCGCGCCAGCAGGCCCCACTCGTGCTCGTGCTGACAGTGCGGCCTGCCGATCCCCGTGATTTCCGGGGTGTCGAAGCCGTAGAGCCGATAGTCCTGACCGGCAATTTTCGCCGTGTCGCCGTCGACGATCCGATCGGCGCCGTTCGGATCGAACGGCACGGTCTTTCGCCGCTCGATCGAGACCAACCCAAACGCATAAGGGACGTCGGACATGGAACCCTCCTGATGCGGAGAGGTTGCCGCTGCGCGCGCTTTTGCACAAGGCGTTCGGATATTTCCGACCCGCGATTGACAAATCGGAAATTTCCGATCATATCCCAACCCGACCTCCACCCGACACCTACACGACAGGGTCGGAGGCTCAGCGGCCGGGGGCAAGGGTAAGCGGGACCCCCGGCCGCCACTGAGCGGGATCACAAAACGGGGCACCACACATGCGCTTTCCCTTCACCTACGACCTCGCCGTCGGCGGCGTCAGCGTCGCCCAGATCGAGGGCCACCTCGAGATCGAGACCGACCACTCCGACCCCAACGCCATCGGCCGCGACGCCGACTGGACCGTCGAGGGCATCGAGCTGATGGGTTCGGTCCCCAACACCGAGCGCACCCCTGGCAACCCACGCCACTTCCTCGAGGCCACCGTCGCCCTCGACGACGAGCACTGGCTCTACGAGCGCATCCTGATCGACGTCATCAACCGCCACCGCCACGTCATCGATGCGGCCTGGGCCAAGGAGCTGCGCCAGCGCCGCGCCCTGGCGAGGAGCCGCTTCGGCCTCGCGCCCATCGCCCCCGCCGACAATCAGGCCTGAGCCCTACCCCCCCCCTTTTTCCGGAGACGTGACCCATGTCCAAACTGTTCAAACCTGCCGCCAACGAGAGCGCGTTCCTCAAGCTCGGCCTGATGGGGTCGACCGGCTCGGGCAAGACCTTTACCGGCTGCCTCGTGGCGCGCGGCGTGGTCGAGCTCGCCCGCGAGCGCGGCCTGACCTACGCGCAGAAGCCCGTGATGTTCATCGACAGCGAGAACGGCTCGGACTATGTGCACGACCTGTTCGCGGAGGCCGGCATCGAGCTGCTCGTCGCCAAAACCAAGAGCTTCGCCGACCTGTGCACGGCGGTGCGCGAGGCGGAGCGCGAAGCCTCGGTGCTGATCATCGACAGCGTCTCGGCCTACTGGGACGAGTGGAAGACGACCTACCAGCGCCAGAAGGGCCGCTCGCGCCTGCAGTTCGAGGACTTCGCGGCGATCAAGACCAAGTGGCGCGAGGGCTTCACCGACCCGTTCATCAACTCGCGCCTGCACGTCGTCATGTGCGGCCGGCTCGCCTTCGAGTACGACAACACGGTCCGCGATCTGTTGAACTTGGCGGGCAATCCGTCCGCGGGGCTGCAAGCCGAGACCATCACCAACAACTTTGGCAACGACGCCACGGTGGTAGC
>JANOJW010000486.1:0-1538 GCA_031418955.1 Hyphomicrobiales bacterium
TCTTCTGCTCGATGTAGCCGCGGAACTCGCCGACCGAGACGTAGCACCACTTGGTGTCGCACGAGCGCACATTGGCGATGACGCCGGCCTCCACCTCCACCACGGGGCGGGCATTGGCGCGATCGTCGTCCAGCAGCTGGACCTGCGTCGGCGTCGGCCGCTTCGCCTCCCATGGCATGATCAGGGCCGTTCGCCGGCCCGAGATCAGCGACTGCAGCACCCAGCCGGTGACCCCTTCCGAATCCCGGACCTGACGCCAGCCGTCGAACTCTCGAATGACTTCCACGGGGAGGCCCGCACGCCGGTACACCCAGAGCACCTGGTGATCGGTGCCGGGGCCCTGGCGCACATGCACGCGGTCGGATTTCAGGCTGACGAAGCGGGGCACGGGCAGGCCGCTGGGCTGCACGGCCGCCGGCTGGGCTTGCGCCTGCGACGGCACGGCCGCCAGCCCGAGGGCCAGCAGCGCCAGGCGCACCATCACTGTCGTCAGCTGGAGCATGTCTCGCCGATCTTGTCCCCTGTTGGCAATCCGAATCTGGCCCAGAATTTCGTCGATATGAGGGTGATGCGCAAGCAATCGGACGGACCGCGAACAGCTTTGAGTTAGCCCGGGCCGTCTGATAGAGCTTCCACGCGCGGGATGCAGCGGGACTGCGATGCGCCTGCCGCATTCACGCGCCGGATGCCATGTGGGCATCTGAAGGCGCAAGAAAAGAGCCTTACCTCATGCCCAACAGCGCCAAGCGCCCCCTGGTCATCGTTACGCGCAAGCTGCCCGACCTCGTCGAGACGCGCATGCGCGAGCTGTTCGACGCGCGCCTCAACGTCGAGGACAAGCCGATGTCGCAGGCCGAGCTGATCTCAGCGTGCCAATCGGCCGAGGTGCTGGTGCCGACCGTGACCGACCGCATCGACCGGGCCGTGCTGACGGCGGCCGGGCCGCAACTGAAACTGATCGCCAACTTCGGCACCGGCGTCGACAACATCGATCTCGACACCGCGCGGGCCCGCGGCATCATCGTGACCAATACGCCGGGCGTGCTGACCGAGGACACCGCCGACATGACCATGGCGCTGATCCTCGCGGTGCCGCGACGGCTGATCGAGGGCGCCAATGCGCTGAAGGACCCGCGCCAGAACTGGAGCGGCTGGTCGCCGACCTGGATGCTGGGCCACCGCATCTGGGGCAAACGTCTCGGCATCATCGGCATGGGACGCATCGGGCAGGCGGTGGCGCGCCGCGCGAAGGCGTTCGGCCTGCAGATCCACTATCACAACCGCCGTCGGGTGCCGGAGGAGGTGGAACTGGCGCTGGAGGCCACCTACTGGGATAGTCTCGACCAGATGCTGGCGCGCATGGACATCGTGTCGGTCAACTGCCCGCACACACCGGCGACCTATCACCTGCTGTCGGCGCGGCGGTTGAAGCTGCTGAAGCCCACGGCCTACGTGGTGAATACGGCGCGCGTGCGCGGCATCATCGTCACCAACACGCCGGGCGTGCTGACCGAGGACACCGCCGACATGACCATGGC
>JANOJW010000487.1:0-7703 GCA_031418955.1 Hyphomicrobiales bacterium
GGCGGCTTGCTGCATTCGCGCGGCATGGCCTGTTGTTGACGGGCGCGACGCTCTCGATTGGCGTGCTGATTTCGCCGGCAGCCCCGATGCAAACGGTTCCGGTCCCGATGGACCTCATGGGGCTGCTCTTCGATAACGATGTCGCCTGCGAGATCGTCACGTACGTTGCCGAGGACTGACGACCGCCAGAGGGCGAGCTACAAGCCAAGTCCAAGCCAAGTCTTGACGAGACTCGTTCGCAATCCCTGATCGGATTTCCATCAGGCAACCATCGCCCCTCACGCCGCCGCGCGCTCGGCCCGCAGCGTTTCGGCGCGGTAGCTCAGCGCCTCCGCCACGTGCGGGCGGCCGACCGTGACCGCCCCGTCGAGGTCGGCGATGGTGCGCGCGACCTTCAGCGTGCGATGGAAGCCGCGTGCGGTGAGGCCGAGCGCGTCGGCTGCCTTGCGCAGCAGCGCCATGCCCTCGGCATCGGGTGTCGCCACGGTTTCGAGTAGCTGCCCCGAGCAATCGGCATTGGTGCGGATGCGCGGTTTGCCGGGCGCCGACTTCGCGGCATCACCGGCGATCGCAGCATAGCGGCGACGTTGCACCTCGCGTGCCGCGAGCACGCGGGCGCGCACCTCGGCGCTGCCTTCGGTCGGGGCAGGGAGCACGAGGTCGGCGGCCGACACCTGCGGCACCTCGATCTGCAGGTCGATGCGGTCGAGGAACGGTCCCGACAGGCGTCCCTGGTACTCGGCCGCACACCGGGGGCCGCGCTTGCAGGCCTGGCCGATGCTGCCGCCGCCGCACTTGCACGGGTTCATGGCGGCGACCAGCTGAAAGCGCGACGGATAGGCGATCCGGTGGTTGGCGCGGGCGATCACCACCTCGCCGGTCTCCAGAGGTTGGCGCAATGCGTCGAGCGTGTTGGGCTGGAACTCCGGCAGCTCGTCGAGGAACAGCACGCCCAGATGCGCGAGCGAGACTTCGCCCGGCCGCGGCCGCGAGCCACCGCCGACGAGGGCCGCCATACTCGCCGAGTGGTGGGGCGCGCGGAACGGCCGATGCCGCGCGATGCGCCCGCCCGCCAACTCACCTGCGAGGCTCATCACCATCGACACCTCGAGCATCTCCGACGGCTCGAGCGTGGGCAGGATCGACGGCAGGCGCGCGGCGAGCATCGATTTGCCCGATCCCGGCGGGCCCACCATCAGCAGGTTGTGGCCACCGGCTGCCGCCACTTCGAGCGCGCGCTTGGCGCTCTCCTGACCCTTGACGTCGTGCAGATCAGGCAGATGGCTCGGCTCCTCCACCGTGTTGGGCACCGGGCGAGGCAGTGTCTGCAGGCCCTTGAAGTGGTTGACCAGCGACAACAGATGCGGCGCCGCGATGACGGCCATGTCCTCCGCCGCCCACGCCGCTTCCGCGCCCGACGCCTCGGGACAGATCAGGCCCTTCGAGATGGCGTTGGCGCCGATCGCGGCCGGCAGGGCGCCTGGCACCGGGCGGATCGCGCCGTCGAGCGATAGCTCGCCGATCGCGGCAAAGCCTTCGATCGCATCGGGCGCGATCGCCTCCATCGCCGACATCAGGGCGAGCGCAATCGGCAGGTCGAAGTGACTGCCTTCTTTCGGCAGATCGGCGGGCGCGAGGTTGACCGTCACCCGCTTGAACGGAAAGCCCAAGCCCACCGCATGCAGCGCGCCGCGCACCCGCTCGCGGCTCTCGGCCACCGCCTTGTCCGGCAGGCCGACGATGTTGAAGACGGGCTTGCCCGAGGTGATGCGCACCTCGACGTCGATCGGCCGCGCCTCGATGCCGACGAACGCTAACGTCGAGATATGCCCATACATGCTGACCTCCAGCCCTGATGCGCAGATTGGAACATTGGGCGAACGATAGCTGGCCGCATCGCGGACCGCAACCCTGTCGGGCGAGGTTGGCGTGGCGTCCTGGCCATGCCGCCTGGCAAAACGGTGCTGCGACGCAGCGGGCACTTGGCGATGAGCTCGCAAATCAGACAATCATCGTGGGAATTGTCGAGGCATCGAACTTCCAGGGATCACACCATGCTCAGGACTTGGCTGGCCGCTGGCGTTGCCACGGCAATCATTGTCGGGGGATCCCCGGTCGTGGCCCAGCAGGATGGCGCTCTGGTCGGGCTGCATCAGCTCGGCCGTGTCGGCAACAAAATCTGCATGGTCGATCACTTTCATACAGGCACCAGCGCCGGCAAGGACAGCCGCAAGCAGGCCGAAACCGCCGCCATCTCCGATTGGGCAGGCTTCACGGCCTGGGAGTACGGCGGCCACTGGGGGCATTGGGGCATGGCCGAATCCAAGTCCATGTCGTGCTCGCAGGCGGGCGGCTGGAGCTGCACGGTCGAGGCCAGGGCCTGCCGGCGGCGCTGAGTTCCGCCAACGTCTGATTAAGATCCAAGCCGACACGGGCCGCGTTCAAGTTGGAGCGCCGGTCGGGCTTCGGCGTCGATTGTGGCTTGGCGATCTTGGGAGATGGCGTGGCTGACGCACCGATCATTATTCTGTTCCGCCAGGATCTGCGGATCGCGGACAATCCGGCGCTCGCATCGGCCGCCGCGGCGGGGCAGCCGGTCGTTCCGGTCTATGTGCTCGACGACGAGGCAGCCGGCGCCTGGGCGGCCGGTGGTGCGAGCCGCTGGTGGTTGCACCATAGTCTGGTCAGCCTATCGCTGAGCCTCGAACGGCTGGGTGCGCCCCTGGTGCTGAGGCGTGGTCGCACGGTCGACGCGCTGCTTGCGCTGGCGCGCGAGACCGGCGCGCGGACCATTCATCTCACCCGCGCCTATGAGCCGTTCGCGGCACGCCTCGAGCAGGATCTCGAAGCCCGCGCCCGAACGGCTAGCATCGCCGTGCGACGCTTCGCGGGCTCGCTGCTGGCCGAGCCGGAGGCGCTGCGCACCAAGGATGGCCGGCCGTTCCGCGTCTTCACGCCGTTCTGGCGCGCGCTCCAGGCGTCGGTCAACCTGCCGCCGCTGGCGACGACCCCGCGTCGACTGACGCCTGTCGCGACCCGGCCGCGCAGCGATGACCTCGCCAGCTGGAGGCTGCTGCCGACGCGACCCGATTGGGCCGGCGGACTGCGCGCCGAGTGGCAGCCCGGCGAGACAGGGGCCGCCAAGCGCCTCGACGCCTTTCTCGGCACCGGCCTCGAGGGATACGCGACGCAACGCGACCGCCCGGATATCGCCGGCACCTCGCAACTGTCGCCGTATCTCCATTTCGGCGAGGTGAGTCCGCGCCAATGCTGGCACGCGCTCGACGCCGCCCGCCAACGGGAGCCGAGCGTTGCCGCTGGCGCAGCCTCGTTCCTGCGCGAGCTCGGCTGGCGCGAGTTCTCCGTCCACCTGCTGCATAATTGGCCGTCGATCCCTGAAGCGCCGTTCCGGGCGCAGTTCGCCGATTTTCCTTGGGAGCCCGATGCGGCCTTGCGGCGAGAGCTGTTCGCGGCCTGGTCGCGCGGTCGCACCGGCTATCCGATCGTGGACGCGGGCATGCGCCAGTTGTGGGAAACCGGCTGGATGCACAATCGTGTGCGCATGATCACCGCCTCGTTCCTGACCAAGCACCTGCTGATCCCCTGGCAGGATGGCGCGCGCTGGTTCTGGGACACCCTCGTCGATGCCGATCTCGCCAACAACTCGGCAAGCTGGCAGTGGGTGGCGGGATCGGGCGCGGACGCCGCCCCTTACTTTCGCGTGTTCAATCCTGTGCTGCAGGGCCTGAAGTTCGATCCCGACGGCGCTTACGTCCGTCGCTTCGTGCCCGAGCTCGCGCGGCTCGCGGACAAAGACCTGCACGCGCCCTGGATGGCGAACGACGACGCCCTCGCGCGCGCTGGCGTGACGCTCGGGAAAACGTATCCGCGGCCGATCGTCGATCACGACTTTGGCCGCCGCCGCGCGCTGGAGGCCTTCGCTACGATCAAGACCGATGCCCCCGCGCCGGATGCGGCGTAACCCCGACGCACCGCCCGAGAGGCGCCGATGTCGAACATGCGCTCCCACGCCCTGGTCTACGCCGCGACGCTCGCGAGTTTCCTCGCGCTCGACGCGCTGTACCTCGGCCTCTACGGCTTCGAGATGTTCCGCCGGGAGATCGGGGCCCTGATGCTGCCGCAGCCCAGGGTCGGCGCGGCCGTCGCGTTCTATGTCGTCTATGCGCTGGGGCTCGTCGTCTTCGCCGTGCGACCAGCGCTCAGGGCGGGCACGCGGCGCACGGCTGCCGCCAACGGCGCCATGCTGGGCCTGACGGCATATGCCACGTTCGATCTCACCAACCTCGCCGTGCTCACCGCCTGGACGGTACGTCTCGCCGTCGTCGACATCGCCTGGGGCGTGCTCGCGTCGGCGCTAGCTGCCGTTGCGGGCCACATGGCCGGACGCTACGTCGGCGGTGGGCCTGCGCTAAACGAGCACCGGAAAGCCTGACGCATGCGACCCTTGCCCTGGCGGACGATCGCGGAATGGCTCGGATTCCAGCTTGTGTGGCTGGCGTGCGCGCTCGGCGCGGCGGGCGGCAGCGGCATCCCCGGCACGGTGGCGGCGCTGGTGTTTGCGGCGGTCGTGGTAGGGAGTAGCGGCGTTCGCCGAGGCGATGTCGTCGCCGTCGCGGCGAGCGGCATTGCCGGATTGGTGCTGGAGAGCGTGCTTGCGGCGACGGGCGTCGTCCGCTTCGCCGCGCCCTGGCCATTCGAGACGATCGCACCAGCCTGGATGGTGGCGCTGTGGATCGCCTTCGGCGCAACGCTCGCGACGTTCGCCAAGGCATTGGGCCCCCGCTTGGTCACGGCCGCTGGGATCGGCGCGATTGCCGGTCCCCTCGCCTACCTCGCCGGCCATCGGCTGGGCGCGCTGCAGTTGGCCGAGCCGTTGCCGCGCAGCCTGCTGATCGTCGCACTGATCTGGGCCGTCGTCTTGCC
Source organism: Hyphomicrobiales bacterium (assembly GCA_031418955.1). Classification (GTDB taxonomy): domain Bacteria; phylum Pseudomonadota; class Alphaproteobacteria; order Rhizobiales; family Hyphomicrobiaceae. Next base: position 4,945 of record JANOJW010000487.1, read on the forward strand.
GGGCCTGATCGCGCTGCGCGCACGAAATGGGTAACGGGCACTCATTTCCCTCACTCAGTCACTCGTTTCCCCAATCCCTTCTCCACGTCATCCCGGCGCCGAGCGACGCCGACGGCGTTGCGAGGGAATAGGCCGGGACCCAGGTGAGGTTCGCAGGCCTTGCCGCGCGATCGGATGCTGATTGGATCGATGCGCTGACCTCGACACGCGCTGCGTGTTCCAACTGCGCTACAACGACAACTTCTCGATCCGCATCGACAACACGATGCGCTCGTCGGCGACCGGCTTTCGCATCTGCGCGTTCTGATCGGGCCGCGTTGGCTGACGTGGACGGGGTGGTGCATCGAGCGCCGCCCCGTTTGCATGTTTGGCTGCATTCAGGCAAAATCCTGAACTTGATAGTCACCCAGGACCAAGCAATGCCGTCGAAGGCCACCATTATCCGTGCGGCGTTGCTGGTGGCCGTGGTCGCAGGCCTGCTGCCGGCGTCCGCCCAGGAGGCATCCGCCCAGGAACCGGGCAAGCTCAAGGACATTTTCGACAAGGCCCAGGGCGAGCGCGACAAGCGCGCCGTCGACGACCTGATCCGGCGGCTCGAAGGCGGCAAGGCGCCCGCGCAGCAGCCAGTTCTGCCGGCCCGGCCGCCGGTTGCCTCCCCACAGCCGGCGCCGGCGCCAAGTCCACCCGTCGCCGCGACGCCGCCTGCCCCAGTCGCGGTGACGCCGCCGCCAGCTGCCCCCGTGCCGTCGCCGCCGGTCACCGAGACGCCGCCGCCCTCGCCCGTCGCTTCGCCACCCGCTCCGCCCGCGCCACCACCGGCACCGATCGCCGAGCGCCCGCCGGCGCAGCCGTTGCCGCAGGCCCCGCCCGGCGCCAAGTCCCCGGAGATGGTTCGCCCGGCGCTTCCGAGCGTCGATCTCGAGGTGTTCTTCGAATACAACCGCGCCGAGATCACCCCACAGGCCGTCGCCACGCTGCGCATTCTGGGCGAGGCGCTCTCCGATCCGCGGCTACGCTCGTCGCGGTTCATGATCGCCGGGCACACGGACGGACGCGGCACGGTCGCCTACAATCTGGCGCTGTCGCAGGCGCGCGCGGTGGCCGTGCGTCGCTATCTGATCGAGAATTTCCGTCTTGATCCGGCCAACCTCGAGGCCCGCGGCTTCGGCAAATCGCAGCTGAAGAACCCGCGCAATCCGCTCGCCGACGAGAATCGCCGGGTTCAGATCATCAATTTGTCGGGCGGTGCGGCCGCCGGGCGGGCGCGATGACCGACCGCAGCCTGCACGGCTCAGAGCCGCAAGGCCCCGAGCCAGTCGGCGCCTCGGTTTCGGGACATCGGGTGCCGTTGGCGGTCGGCACGCGTCTCGACCATTACGTGATCCGCGGCCTTCTCGGGCAGGGCGGCTTTGCCATCACCTATCTCGCCGAGCACGAGGTGCTGGGCAAAAAATACGCGATCAAGGAGTATTTCCCGGCCGCCTTCGCCTATCGCGACGGCCCCCTCACCGTCCAGGCCTCGCAGTCGGGCGCCGAAACCTACAACTGGGGCCTCGACCGCTTCACCACCGAAGCGCGCGCGCTCGCCCGCTTCAAGCATCCAGCGATCGTCGATGTGGCGAGCATCTTCGAGGCGCACGGGACGGCCTACATCGTGCTGGCCTTCGAGAAGGGCCGCTCGCTGAGCGAATGGCTGCGCCAGTCTCCGCGCCCGCCGAGCCAGGCGGAGATCGACGCCATCGTGCGGCCGTTGCTGTCGGCGCTCGACGAGGTGCACAAGCACAACATCCTGCATCGGGATATCGCGCCCGACAACATCATCATCCGCGACGACGGCACGCCGGTGCTGATCGACTTCGGCGCCGCGCGCGAAGCCGTGCAAGGGCGGACGCGGGCGATGTCCGCAATCGTCAAGCATGGCTACTCGCCGCCCGAGCAGTACTCGAGCCGGCCCGAGCTGCAGGGACCCTGGACCGACATCTACGCGCTGGCCGCGACCCTCTACCGGGCCGTCACGGGCCGGATGGCGTCGGAGGCCCCCGATCGCATGTTGCGGGACGACCTGGCGCCGGTCACGGAGCTGGCGCGCGGCCATTATCGTCCGGGCTTCCTCGAGGCGGTCGACATGGGGCTGCGGCTGCAGACCGGCGAGAGGCCGCAATCGGTCGCCGAGTGGCGGCGGCTGCTGCTGCGCGACGAGCCGCTGAAGGCGCCGATGCCGGCCCGCCGCGATGCGCCGCAAGTCGATCCAAGCCACCTTCCGACCTCCACACGGATACGCTCCAGCGTCGGCACGAGCCGCAGCCTGCGGCCCGACATCAGCGTCATCGAGGACGTGGAAGCGGCGTCCCGACCCCAGGACGTGCCCGGCGCGCGAGACCCCCGTGGCGTGCGTCTGATCGGCAAGGTTCTGGCCGGGCTCGGTGTCGGCGGGTTCGCCGGCGCGCTGTTCAGTATTCTGCCGGCGAGCGTCTTTTCTTCGAGCTGCTTCTCCGACACCTGCCTGCTGCGCTACGTTCCCGTCTCGGCGCTGATCGGGGCCGTGGTCGGTGTCGTCGTCGGCTACAAGCTCGGAACTCGCCCCAGCGCAAACGAGGCTGACGGTGGTGCAGCCTGAGACGGTGAACCGCGCCGGATGCGGAGTGGGCATCCGAAGGCGCAACGGCGCCGGATGCGGAGTGGGCATCCGAAGGCGCAACGGCGCCGGATGCGAAGTGGGCATCCGAAGGCGCAAGGAGAATGACTCACATGGCAGTCGC